>CBFIAO010000006.1:0-42709 GCA_965660595.1 Puniceispirillales bacterium (SeqCode)
TGCTTATCTGCGGTGGCTGTCAAAAAAACCAATGACGGCATCAATTGCGTCATTAAGGTCTTCACGTGACTTACCTTTCCCGCCTTGGTTAGTGAAACATTTTTTGCGGATGGCTTTTCTGTCAGTTGCTTTTCCGATAAATTAAAGTGTCAGCAACTTTGAGAGACATCTCTTCAAGGTTGGAAGCGGGAAGTGTTACTCTATCAAACCCTTTAGGCAATAAACTTTCAATCAAAGACAGTGATATATTATCTTTTTGACCGCCTGCACCTTCAACATGTCCGTCAATCGAAGACATTATCCAATAGCCTTTTAGGGTTAGTTTTGACAATGTATCGATATAGTTCTTTACGACACTAATCTCCATTTCCTGGAAAGAGTATGCATTGTGAACCCACTCATATTCTTGAGAGATATCTTTAATTGCCCATGTAGGTATACACAAACAGCTAACTTTTGAATCAGTTTTATTGGCTAAAACATTATTATTGGTTTTAAAATCCAAATAATCTTTGACTTCAATTTCGTCAAATGATTTTAAAAATTGTGATGAGATATATAATGTAGTTGGAATATCAACATTTGTAATATGCTCAAGGTTTTCGTTAAGTATAACATGGCACAAGGTTGACAGTCCCAAGCCCGGACCAATTTCCAATATTGATTTCGGTTTTTGCGGTCCTATAACACTATAAAAATAAAGAGTCCTTTCTAAATAAGGAACAATTTTTGCCGTAACTTTATAACCATTCCAATCAAAGGCGTCATCTGCATCGCCATGGTCTAGATCAAAACGAAACGGTATCTTACCAAATTCATCCTCAATTGCTTTCAATCTTTGTTTTGCATTTTGAATTTTGTGATCAAGATGAAGGTTATAATAACGTTTTATTAGTCGCTTGTGTTCGTAAACAACCTTTCTAAAAAACGGAAGTTTGGCAAGTGTTTCAAAGACAAATCTTTTAAAATCATTGACGGGTGCTATAACTTGCGGCTCTCCTCCTTCTGCAAAACCTTTAAGAAGAGTATAGTTACTTTGAAGGTTAGCTATGCCGTGTTTAGATATTTCGCGAAAAATCCTTCTATTATAGCCATCCCAGTAAGGCGTAATTTTATAGGGTCCTTCAGCTTTCTCATGATCCTTTAACAAAGATAGCAATAGTTTATTAGAAGATTTGATTTCTTTCATGCTGAATACCTAACTATAATTTTGACGCGTATAATTGTCCCTAGTTTTACTTTTTTCAATTAAAAAATTTCCATAACTATGGGCACTTAACGTTCATGCTTTAATGCTTATCTGCGGTGGCTGTCAAAAAAACCAATGACCGCATCAATTGCGTCATTAAGGTCTTCACGTGACTTACCTTACCCGCCTTGGTTAGTGAAACATTTTTTTCGGATGGCTTTTCTGTCAGCTGCGTTGCCAGAAAGAAAGAAATAGCCTTTATTTGTGATGATAACCGGATCATCAGCACAGCCATTTACGGCAGTACCCCTTACGATTTTGCCATTATGGCTAAAGAAATGATTGGATTTTGGGAAGCTTAAATATTCAACCGTCATCCCTGCATCGCGGTATAAATCTACCATGGTCTTGCATGGTTTAGGCTGATAGTGACTTTTCTCACCCTTCAAAACCAGTAATGGTGTTTCATAATTCCGCGGTTCAAGAAATACATTGCATCCAGGCTCTGCGGCCGCCATTGCTGCAAAGTTAATATTTGCCTCCGACATTTGGCTGAACTTTAACATCCTGTTCACTTGTGTTGCGCCATAACTGAACCCTGTATAATAGATATTATTGGCATCTATACGCGGATCTTCAGCCAGTAGTGCTGCAACCTTTGCACCATATTTGGATGCTTGGGGGAATTTGGTTTTGCTTGAGCCCTTAAGCCCCTTTTTATAAAACGCATCAATAACGGCTACGGCATAGCCACGTTTTGTTGCAGCCATCATCAGCCGACGTGAATATTCATCTGTCTTCCCTTTCCTACCTTCAAAGTTATGACCATCGCGAGTGCTGCCATGCTGGGTAATAATTTACGGAAATGGGCCAGCTGCATCCTTTGGGACAGACAACTCTACCGGCACGTCGACCGTACCATATGCTCTTTCATTTAATTTATAGATTGTTGTTTGTGATGTTTTATGGGCAAAAGCCGGGCCAGCAACAACAATAACGACTAAGAATAAAAAGGTTTTTTTTAATAAAAACATGACAATTTTTCTGACAACTGAATGTTAAGAGAGCGGTACTTTCCGAGGTGCAAAGAAATTAATTTTTTGATTGGGCAAATTCCATCTTGGCGTGCGGCCAGCACGTTTTTCCAAGGCAATAATATCATCATCATAATGTTGAAGTGGCGCGTCATATGGTGCAGGGGCAACGCCGCCATTTTTCGGCATGATAATCGCTGAATGATATGACGAGCGTATGTCCTTGCCGCCACCATTGTTATTTGCCACATCTACACCACCATAACAGCAACAAACATAACTGCGTTGTTTATCCTTTTGCCATGCAAAATACGTGGTGGTGCCGCGGATCGCGCCTACTGCATTTGGTGTTTTTATTAACGTATCTTTACCACTTTCCGGGCCAAACAATGACAGGATACCACCTGTTGCAATAACCACCTGTCCCATCAAGCCATTATCGTTACGATAAAATTCAGCCTCAGTTTCTGGATCTAGATAAAACAACTGATCACGTGATTTGAGCACACTACCACGTGCACCAGCTGTTAGCGTGAAACGCGGCTTTGACGTTACAGCTAGGGCTTGCCCATCTATTTTTGCAGTGCCGCCAATAATTTCAGCATCAATAGCCTCATCTGCATAAGAGACGTTTGGCATTATAGCAGCCGCAATCAGACCTTTAACAACATGTCTGCGGTGTAGTGATAAACAAGGGCACATGAAAAAACTTTCGCAACGCTAAACTATTTAATTAATTGTAAGACGCAATCTCCAAAGCGTTCTGTTTTTTCCTTAAAACCGAGGTCTGAACAAATTTCTTTGGCTTTATTAATATCGTTCATTTTTTCATCAACATTCTGATGAGCCGCCGGCTCTGGAATAATATTATATTGATCACGTTTGTCTTGCTTTGTATTCAAACCAAAAACAGGGAAATTAAAAGTGCACAAACCTTCGTCATGCAACAGCTTAACATCAAGATATATCATGTCTTGACGCGGCTTTAACACACCAGAACTATTGTTCAATTTTCGCCCTGTGATCTTTACTTTTGGGTTGGAAGTTGAAAAATCAATCACCATTAGGGCTGTTCCAACAGAACTTTGGCCCTTAAATTTTAAGGTATCCCCATTCTGCTCACCAGCTTCAAAATTGAGGCCAAAACAATCTGAACTGAATTGCATTTTACCTGTGGTTATCGTGGAAGCATTTGCAGAATTTATAACAAATAGCGCTGATAGAACTAAAAGAAACCGCACAAAAATACCCTGTTTTTAACCCTGCCATGTAGGTTTACGTTTTTCGATAAATGCATTGATACCTTCTTCAGCATCACGGTGCATCATGTTGTCCACCATAACTTGAGTGGTATAGCGGTAAGCGTCTTCAAGCGGCATATCAAGTTGATTGTAAAAAGCTTCTTTGCCAATTTTTACCGTCGCAGGTGATTTTGCAGCAATCGCCATAGCGATGGTCATGGCTTCATCTATTGCCGTGCCATCATCCACTGCACGATTGATCAGCCCCCAATTAGCCGCAGTTTCCGCGTCGATCATCTCACCCATCAACAACATTTCCATAACTTTCTTACGTGGGAGATTACGGCTAACTGCCACCATCGGTGTTGAGCAAAACAGCCCAATGTTAACCCCAGGCGTGGCAAAGCGGCTGGACCGACCAGCAACCGCCAAATCACACGTGGCGACAAGCTGACATCCTGCGGCGGTAGCAATGCCATCCACGGCAGCAATTACAGGTTTAGGGCAATGAACAATAGCCTGCATCATGGCAGAGCAATTTGTCATCGTTTCAGTGAAGAAATCTTTACCGCGGTCGCTGCCTTCACGTGCTGCCGTCATTTCTTTCAAGTCGTGACCAGCACAGAAGGCCGGCCCCTTGCCGCCAAGAACAATGGCTTTAACATCGCTGCGGCCACCTAATTCAAGGATTGCATTATGCAAGGTGGCAATCATCGCTAGAGAGAGCGCGTTTCTTGACTGCGGCTTATTAAAGATTAAACAAGCCACCCCATCGGTGACCTGACATTCCATCAGATTACTTTCTTGCGATAGATCGTCCATGCATGCCTCCTAAACATAAGTGATATGAAATGATTTGCTCATGCTTCACATCAATGTAAAAAATCATACCTTATCTTTAGTGGTCATGACAACTTAACACCTGATCGCGCCCCCAAGACTTGCGCTTGATCAGAATGACCATTAAAACGCCGATATTGCTATGATTAGTATGAGAAACAAAGATGACCATTCTTGCACCTGATAATGTTTTTGCAGAAACAGTGACTGAAGTAGAACATTATACTGATCGTTTGTTCCGCTTTCGTTTAACGCGCCCCGCCAGTTTCCGTTTCCGGTCAGGTGAATTTGTCATGATTGGTCTGCCCCCAACGGCAGAAGGTGAACGGCCTGTGTTCCGTGCTTATTCGATTGCTAGTCCATCATGGGATGACACGATTGAATTTTATTCCATTAAGGTTCCGGATGGCCCGCTGACAGAGCATCTGCAGAAAATTAAAGTTGGCGATACAGTCTGGATGCGGAAAAAACCAACAGGCACGTTGGTGCTGGATGCGTTGTTACCAGGCAAGTCATTATGGATGATTTCGACCGGCACTGGATTTGCGCCTTTTGCGTCTCTTATTCGTGACCCAGAAGCATATGAAAAATTTGACCATCTTATTGTCACGCATACATGCCGAAATGTTGATGAGTTGACCTATTCCCAACAAACCGTTGCAGCAACATTGTCTGACCCATTAGTGGGGGAATTGGCCAAAGATCGCCTTCACTTGGTGACCACCACCACACGCGAAGATAGCCCTTTAATGGGCCGCATTACAAATTTAATGGATAAGGGCACAATTTACGAACATTTGGGCCGCACAGCGTTAGACCGAACTGACGACCGCGTGATGATTTGCGGGTCAATGGCCATGTTGAAAGACGTTAAAGACCGCGTTGAAGCATTAGGCTTTAATGAAGGGGCAAATTCAGCACCCGGTGATTTTGTGGTCGAACGTGCATTCGTAGATTAATTTAGGGATCTAAATTATTCTGCTGCCATTTCCCCTAGATTTGTTGGGCTTGGCTTTGTTGGGCCAGATAAATCATCAATAATGGCATTAGCAGCATCCATTGAGGCATCTTTGATATAGCCATAACCACGCACTGATAAAATTGCCTCTAGTAACGCATCATAGCCATCAACGGTAAATGCTTTACTGTCACGCGCCATTGAAAGCATCAGGTGTAGTTTATCGTCCCTGAACTGTCGTTCGCGGCGGCGTTCTGCGCTAAGGCCAAAAATATCAAGCGGTGTTTCCCGAAGGCTTTTCATGCGTGCCAAGATGGAAAATGCCCCACCTAACCACGCACCAACGCGAAATTTCTTAGGACGCCCATTACGATTTTTAATCCAACCTAACATTGGCGGTGCCACGTTGTAATGAACGGCTTTAACACGTCCGAATTTTGAACGCATCGCGTCTTTAAATTCAGGTGCGGTCATCAGGCGGGCAACTTCATATTCATCTTTAATTGCCATGATACGGTAAGCTGCACGTGCAGCCTTACGCGCAAGCATATCATCATCAAGATGGTGATGAGCCAAGGCTGCCATAACATCCGCCATATGGATGCGATAACGGTCTGCGTAGGTTTTGTGTTGATAGGCTTCAAGACGTTGGGCAAATAAAGCGACAGCATCTGGCGCAGGTATTTCATCCAATTTTGGTGCGGTATCTTCGTTAATAATGCCCGCAATTTTAAGTACGCGTTCAGCATCAACAGCCAACCAGCGCCCCCAATTCAACGCTTTAATATTTGCGTCAATTGCAACACCATTTAACCTTAATGCAGCTTCGAGTGCATCAGGGCGCACAGGTATCATGCCCATTTGCAAGGCAACGCCAATCAACATGACATTAGCCGTCATGGTCGACCCCATTAGCCGTTCTGACAATAAAGAAATATCATGATGGGTGACGTTTTCAGGTTTTAGCACGGCATTAAAGCGGGTGATCAAGAGGCTATCATCAACAACATGCCCTGCACCAACACCAACAACACCAACAGGATCAATTCGTGCATTAACCACTGCAACTGAACGGTCTGGGTCCAGTGTTTTAAGGGCCGCATCATTTGCAGCCACCACAGCATCACAGCCCAACAACACATCTGCAGAACGTGCCGGCAAGCGAACAGTCCGCATATTAAGTGCAATGTCTGGTGACATGCGCACTTGTGATGTGACCCCGCCATTTTTCTGAGACAACCCTGTTTGGTTTATGGCTTGAGCGTAAACACCGTCAAGACGCCCAGCCATTACCAAGACAGCTGACAATGTTGACACACCAGTGCCGCCTATGCCCGCCATGAAGATATTGCTGATCCCCTTTTTGGATAGTTTAGGCGCCTGCAATGCATCAGACGGTAAATCTGGCCAACGCACCGCTGGTGCATCTTTTGCATCATCAGGCATGACGCTGACAAAGCTGGGGCAAAAACCTTCATTACATGAGTAATCTTTATTGCATATCGATTGGTCAACCTGGCGTTTAACGCCTTCTGGATGCACAATCGGCTTCACCGCTACGCAGTTCGATTTAACAGCGCAATCCCCACACCCTTCACAAATGGCTTCATTAATGAAAAGACGTTCTGGACGGTCTGGTATTTTGCCACGTTTACGCCGACGGCGTAATTCAGCCGCGCAGGTCTGCACATATAGAATGGCAGAAATGCCTTTAACAGCGCTTAGATCTTCTTGAACATGCACAATGTCTCGACGGTGATGGAATTGTACCATTTGTGGCCAATCCCCTACGGCTTTTGTTCCATCAGGGTCATCACCCACCACCGCAATCGCCTTTAAACCTTCAGCATGCAACTGACGTGCGATAGCATCTGGCGCCGCACCACCCATGGCATCCTGGCCGCCTGTCATCGCCACAGCATCATTATAAAGAATTTTGAACGTCATGTTAACGCCAGACGCAACCGCCGCACGAACAGCGAGATACCCTGAATGTGCGTAGGTCCCATCACCCATATTTTGGAAGGTATGGTCAATTTCAGAAAATGGTGCACGGCCAATCCAAAATGCGCCCTCACCACCCATTTGCGTGAAATTTGTGATCTGATCAGGCGTTAAAAAACCGCTGATAGAATGACAACCTATCCCCATTCCTGTGATGGCACCATCTGGGAGTTTAGTTGACGAATTATGAGGGCACCCTGCACAATAATAAGGGGTACGTGTTGCGACTTGTGGCAAGTTGCCAAGATCAGGCCCATGATCACCTGACGGCGTTCCCATGCCAAGGGCAGAAACACATGAGCCGATCGCATTGGTCAGGGTTTCACATGAAAGCTCACCATATTGGGGAATGAGCTCTTCACCATCCTTATCAAGTTTGCCCATCAAGCGCGGAATGTTAGGCAGATTAATCAAAATTCGGGCCAGTTGATCTTCGACAACAGAACGTTTTTCTTCAACCACAAGGATATCATCATAGCCTTCGGCAAAAGCAGCCATTGTCGCGCTATCAAGCGGATATGGCATCGCAACCGAAAAAACACCAATGCCGTGATCAGCAGGATGTTCAAAGCCAAGAATATTTAGCGCTTCCAAGGTTTCAATCACAGCTTTACCAACAGCAACGATCCCTAGCTTTTTCTGGGCGGGCGACGTGCCAATTTCCATATTAACAGCATTAGCACGTTGCCATGTTTTGACGGCGGGATGACGTTGCTGGTAAAGGGTTTGTTCTCGGATCATCGCATGGTCGTGCTTATTAACATGCACATGTTCTGCTGCGGAGGGCGATATGATTGTTGGACGCAATGCACCTGTATCAAGCACCACATTTGCATCTGCTGTATCAATAACAATTTTAAGCCCGACACATACCCCAGCATGACGCGATAGAGCAAATGCCTGAAGCCCCATGGGGATGATGTCTTCTACGCGCCGTGGGTAAAAATATGGCATGCCTAGGGATTGAAACCCTTGGTCAGATTGATACGCCAATGTTGATGATTTGCCTGTTGGGTCATCACCCACCGCGATCACCAGCCCACCTTTCGGGGCAACACCGCCATGATTTGCATGCCTAAGCGCATCCATCGCACGATCAAGCCCAGGGCCCTTACCATACCAAAGGCCAAAAACACCATCATAATTGGCGTCATCATAAAGACCGATATGTTGTGAGCCCCAAAGCGCTGTCGCGGCCAATTCTTCATTAAGCCCTGGCTGAAAAACAATGCCTTCTTGGTCAAGAATACGCGATGATCTGCCTAATTCTAGGTCAAGGCCGCCAAGTGGCGATCCGGGATAACCGCTGACAAGACCACGTGTGTCCAGCCCTGCTTCACGATCCAACCGTGCTTGTTCGATCAACAGGCGAACAAGAGCCTGTGTGCCATTGAATAAAGCAGGGCCTTCGGATTTATCATAACAATCTGACAGCTTCACATCAGATAGATCAATAGGGGACATATCTGGTCTCATGAAATAAGGACTACTTAAAAACCGTATCGCGTTTAATGATTATGGGGAAGCCTGTATTAATAAAAATTCAAAAAATTCTTAGTGACAATTCTTTGTGTCCCGACCATCTTGCGCTATATTTTAGGCGATGGTTAAAGATCAGCCTTTTGCCACTAAATTATGTGATAGCGGCAGATATTAGCACCCAATGAGGATAAAACATGACTGACGTATATATGCTTTCTGCCACGCGATCTGCCATAGGCAGTTTTGGCGGCAGCCTAAAAGATACATCTCCTATTGATCTGGGGGTCAAGATTGCCAGCTCTGCGATCACACGTGCTGGCCTTGACGCTGCGGATATTGGCCATGCCGCCATTGGTCATGTTATCCATACCGAGCCGCGGGATATGTATATTTCACGCTGTATATCAGTAGGCGCTGGCATGCCGGATGCATCACCTGCGGTAACGGTGAACCGATTATGTGGTTCTGGGCTTCAAGCTATCGTAAGTGCGACGCAACTGATCAAGCTTGGTGACACAGACACAGCCCTTGCCGGCGGTGTTGAAGTCATGAGCAGAAGTGCACATATTCTGCCGGGCCAACGCTGGGGTACACGCATGGGTGATGCTGCGGTTCAGGATATGATGCTGGGTGCATTGCATGACCCTTTTGGGCATGGCCATATGGGTATTACGGCTGAAAATGTTGCTGCTGATGAAGGCATCAGCCGTGAAGACCAAGATGCTTTTGCACTGGAAAGCCAACGACGTGCAGCAGCAGCACGCGACGCTGGATATTTTAAAGACCAGATTACCCCGGTTGAGGTTATGCAGCGCCGAAAGCCAGTGTCTTTTGAGGTGGATGAATATATTCGTGATGACGCAGATATGGATAGCCTGTCTTCCCTGCGTCCTGTGTTCCAAAAAGACGGCAGTGTTACCGCAGGTAATGCGTCTGGCATTAATGACGGGGCAGCGGCGATAGTGCTGGCATCTGAAGATGCTGTTAATCAGCACAAGGCGAAACCTATTGCCAAAATCATTAGTTATGGCTTTGGCGGTGTTGCCCCACGAATCATGGGAATGGGTCCTGTACCTGCAAGCAAGATGGCCTTAGAACGAATTGGGCTTAAGGCATCTGATTTATCAGTGGTTGAGAGCAATGAAGCCTTTGCTGCACAAGCATGTGCCGTCACACGCCAACTTGACCTTGACCCTGCAATTGTTAACCCAAATGGTGGTGCGATTGCCATTGGTCACCCTGTAGGTGCAACTGGTGCGGTTATCATGACCAAACTTGTTCATGAATGCATTCGTATTGGTGGCCGATATGGCATGGCAACAATGTGTATTGGTGGTGGCCAAGGTATTAGCGTCATCATAGATACGAACGTCTAAGGTTATTTTAGAAAAACTTAATATTGAAAAGAGAAATAAGATGTCTACAGCACCTGCAACAACTGCACTATCACTCAAGGACATTTATGACCTTGCCTATAACTGCTTGACCCAAAACGGTGCAAACGATGCTAACGCCACTGCTTTGGCAACAACAATCCATAACGCGGAACGTGATGGCTCACATTCCCATGGTCTGTTTCGCCTACCTGCATATGTGACGTCACTGCAGTCAGGCAAAGTAAAAGGTGATGCAAGCCCAACCCCAACAGAACTTACGCCAGCAGTTATTCGTCTGCATGGTGATAACGGCTATGCCCCGATAGCACATGAAGTTGGCCTGCCCTTATTGGCAGAAGCTGCTAAAAAACTTGGTGTTGCGGTCTTGTCGATCACACATGTCCACCACATGGCAGCCCTTTGGCCAGAAGTTGAATATCTTGCTGAACAAGGGTTAGTCGGCCTTGCCTGTACACCTTATATGCCTGCGGTTGCACCAGCAGGTGCGACAAAGCCATTATTCGGCACCAACCCATTATCATTTGCATGGCCGCGCCCAGGCAAGTCACCAGTTGTGTATGATATGGCAACGGCATCAATGGCCATGGGTGAAGTGCAGATTGCGGCACGCGAAGGCCATGCGGTGCCAATGGGTACAGGGCTTAACGGCAAAGGTGAAATGACGACCAACCCATCTGAGATTGCGGATGGCGGCGTCCTTCTTCCATTTGGTGGCTATAAAGGTTCAGCCATTGCAATGATGGTGGAATTACTAGCTGCTGGTCTTGTTGGCGAGAATTTCTCTTTTGAAGCCAAAGAAGGTGATAATGGAGATGGCGGGCCACCACAAGGTGGGCAATTTATCTTGGCCATGTCGCCTGCGGTGATCTCTGCAAAAAATTGGGAAGATCATTGTGATGGCTTTTTCACCAAACTTACCGGACTTGAAGGCGTACGATTGCCAGGTGAAAGACGCCACAAAAACCGCTTATCAGAAGACCCACGAAATATTAATGCCGCCTTGGTTGAAAAGATCCAAAGCCTGATGGATTAACGGCAAAAGGTTATATGGAAAACCGTGTTGGTTTAAAGGGGGAGATGTCAATTGGTGGTGTCTCCCCTTTTAATATGGCGGCGATGATCTGACCTGACCCTGGCCCCATGCTAAGGCCAATATGCTGATGTCCAAAATTGAACAACAGACCTTCATGGCGCGGGGCCTTACCAATCATAGGAAGGCTATCGACCATGGTGGGCCTTCGCCCCATCCATGGGGCATCATCAACGGGACCACCAAAATGGTGATGCTTGGTTGCGTCGTTAATGGCACCATCAAGCTGGGCATAATTTGGTGGTGCGTCACGATCTGTCATTTCAACACCTGTTGTGATGCGTACGCCATCTTGCATGCCAGCCATCACAAAGCCGCCATCAACATCAAAAATTGCACGGCGTAATGGTGGGGCATCCGACGGAGCAAGATGACGGTGATAACCGCGCTCCCATTTCATAGGAATATTATAACCCAGCCAAGACGCGACTTCTGGCGACCACGCGCCAGCTGCTAAAACAACCTGATCTGCGCGGATTGGGCTGCCATTTGCGCGCTGAACATGCCAGCCCTGATGTTGTTCAAGACCTGTCACGCTGTCTTCTATTACGGTGCCGCCAGCCGCCAGAAATAATTCTATATATGCGTCTGTTAGTTTAGCAGGATTAGACACACCGCAAGTGTCATCTACCATCACCGCTTTTTCATAAATAGGCGAGAGGCCAGGTTCAATTTGCCGAATTTGTTCCTTGTCATAAACCGTAAAGCGAACACCTGTTTCATCAAGCAGATCTAATTCAGCTTTGAATTTTTGAAAGCTTGCTTCAGATCTAAAAACTTTAAACCAACCCTGATGACGGAAAATTTCATCCATCTTTGCTTCTTTAATAAGCTCTTTATGACGGCTTAAAGAAATTTGCATCAATGCCCGCAGCGCATGCCCGGCGTGGCGTGTGTGACGTTTGGTGCAATAGCTTAAAAACTTAATAAACCAGCCAATATTTTTTAAGACAAAGCGTGGATTATACCGAAAACTTACCGACTGGTTTTTCAGCAACTTAGGCAGTGATTTCAACAACCCTGGATTGTTCAACACCATCACAGATGATTCAGACAACACCCCCGCATTACCAAAAGATGTTTCACGCCCTGGTTGCTTGCGATCAATTAACGTCACGTCAAATCCAGCACGTTGTGACTCCAATGCAGCGCAAACACCAACAATACCGCCACCTATAATCACTGCACGTTTAGTCATCATCCATCATCCCAATGATATGATCAGCTAAGGCGAGGCTTGATGTAAGCCCAGGTGAGTCCATCCCAAATAATGAAATCACCCCTTCAGCACCATGGACCTGTTTGTCGTGAGGGGTGAAATCTTGAAACACCGATCCATCAGCAACAATTTTAGGCCGAATACCGGCCCATGCTGGCACTAAGTCTTGTTCATCTAAGTCAGGCCAATATCCTGATATTAGTTTGTGGAATTTTCCTGCGTCATTTGGGTTCACCTGATAATCTACATCATCGACCCATGCGATATCTGGGCCAAATCTTGCCCCGCCCGCAGTATCGAGCGTTAAATGAATGCCAAGACCACCGCCTGACGGCACTGGATAGATCAGGTGGTGAAATGGTGGTTTTTTAGTGGTGGTGAAATATTGCCCTTTCGCCATATATCGGCCTGGGATCGTGTCTTGATCTACACCGTCAATCGCTTTCGCAACAGCGTGAACACCATGACCTGCAGCATTGATGATAGAGCGGCACCGTATTGCTGTATCTTCACCTATAGACTGGATATGAGCTATATAGCCTGAACCATCCCTATCTGCTTTGATGAAGCTGCTGCTTAAGGCGACAGTCGCACCTGCATTTTCAGCATCACCTAATAAAGCCTGCATATAATTTTGACTGTCAACAACACCGCTTAAAGGTGAATAAAGTGCAGCTTTAGCCTTTAGGTAAGGCTCTTTCTCTTCAAGCGTTGCACCGGAAATAATATCAAGGCCAGGAACATTATTAGCCCTTCCCTTGTCCATGAGATGTTCAAGCGTTGTGACTTGCGCATCATCTACAGCAACAATTAATTTGCCATAATTTTTTGTATTCACGCCCCTAGCGGCACAAAATTCATACATCGCTTTTGCACCTTTTACACAAAGCTGTCCTTTTAGCGAGTCATGAGGATAATAAATGCCAGCATGGATAACTTCTGAATTGCGCGAACTAGTTTCCTGACCAACTTGGTCATTGGATTCAATCAATAAAACATCATCACCTTTAATGGCTGAAGCACGTGCAATCGCAAGACCAATCGCGCCAGCACCAACCACCAAAATATCAGTTTCAAAATCTACATTCATTTATTCAGCCGCCTGGAAAACTTTCTTTTTAAACCCATAAATTACCTCACGGCCTTCTTCAGGATGCCGCGGCACGTTGAAGGCGAGCAATAAAGATATTGCCGCCATGACAGCCCCTGACAAGAATACCGCCGCTGGTGAAATAAGCCATAGTAGCCCAAACCCAGCAGGCAAAAATACTGCAACGATATGATTAATCGTGAATGACACGCTTGAAGTGCCTGCGAAATCCGCAGGATCAGCAATCTTCTGGAAATAAGTTTTGATCGCAATCGCCATGGCAAAGAACATATGGTCCAGTAAATAAAGCCCTGCTGCCCATGTTGCGCTTTCCACAAATGCATAAGCCGTAAACACAAAAATAAGGCCAACATATTCGATAACCAATGCGGCACGTTCACCGATGCGGCCAATCATTTTTCCAACAACCGGCGCCAACCAAATATTAAAGGCAGCGTTTATGAGAAAAAGTAAGGTAATCTGTCCCACCGAATAGCCAAATTTTTCGACCATCAAAAAACCAGCAAAGACGACGAATATCTGACGTCGAGCACCAGACATGAAAATCAATGCATAATAAAGCCAGTAACGCGACCGAAGAACAATAGATTTACGCTGAGGATTTTTTGCTTCAAATAATGGGAAACTAGTAAGGCAGAAAACTGCAATCCCCACCGTCACAACGCCGCCAACAAGGAAAATCATCTGATAGCCTGGCAAGCCTGCCGAAAATGCACCACCATTGATAATTACATCAACTCCATTACCAGGTGATAACAGCATTACCGCGGCAAAGATTAATATTAACGTCGCGACTTGCGCCATCGACGCAAAGCCATAAATTTTCCCAAGCATTTGCGGTGCTGTTTTTTTATCCAACCATTGCATGGCCAAGGATTGATTGCAGGTTTCATAATAATGAAAACCAACCGAAGCAATAACCGTTGTCACATATAAACCAAGCGCAGATGGGAAATAGCCTGTGAGTGCGGTACCAACTCCAAGCAAGCCCAATGTGATCAACGCTAGCCGTTGTTCATTGAATATAAATAACAGATAGACAACCAGAAAAGATAAAAACCCTGGCACTTCGCGCAAGGATTGTAATATGCCAATTTCACGGCCAGTGAAGGCCGCATGTTCAACCGTGAAATTGTTAATCACAGTCGTCCACGTAATAAAGCTTATGGGCATAGCAGCCGCAGTTAGCATCAGTAAAAGATACGGTTTTGAAGACCAATGATCTTGTGGGCGGAGCGAACCTGCCATGATGAGACTCTTGTCATAAGAATAATATGATGTTCTTTCAATTTGACACCCTTAGGCCTACTGTCAAGCGTGAAAAAAACTGTTATGCTGGCGCCGCAAAGCGAGGTGTTTTATGCGTGTACGTTCAGCTCAAATATCACAACATAAATATAACGGCTTTAGTTTGATCGAATTATTGGTTGCGATCAGCTTGCTTAGTATTGTTTTGATTGGTGGTTTTTCTATTTTTAACCTTGTGCAGGAAAACTATTTGCGTGAAGCAGGCCGAACAAACCAAGTGCGTGACGCCCGCGCCGAAGCAGACACATTGTTTATCAACTTTCATGATAATCTCAGTTTCAACGCCAGTACTGTTACCGCATGGCCTGTTGATGACCCGGTGACCACCGATAATGAAACGAAATTCACATTAAGCCCTTTATGGGGGAATGATAATTGGATTGATGGTGCGGGAGATTTTGAATGCCGCATCACTGCAGTTGATACAACCGTTGGCACATTTGACCTGACCTCAACCTGTTTTACCGACCGCGGCATCACCCAGGCTGCGCTGAAAAATGCGTTAACCGCAACACCATTGCCAAGCATTATTTTAGTAGGTGCAAGTCATCCTTGTATTATCACTGATGCTTCGGGCAGCAGCACAACAACTTTTGATGTCCAAAATACAAACTGTTTAACGGATGGTGCTGGCAGCGCATTAACAACAGGAAGTTCTGGCGCAGGCGTTATTTTCCCCCGTTTTGTTGCCAACGGCGCCGGGAATGGTGACATCCTAAGCAGTCTTTATTTTGACCATTTTGGGGTAGAGCGTTCTGGGGCAGGTATTTACTTTGGGCTAGAAGATACATGGCGACAAAATAATGCCACACTCTACACTGTTACGGGCACAAGCACTGACAACTTCACGTCAAGCTGGATTAACATCCATGACTTTAATGAACGTAATACACTGGCGCTTAATAACCCACGTGATATTGACAATATGTCATTGATTGTTGAGGTCACCGATAACGCTGTCACAAATGGCCGCATTTCATTAAATGCAGCAGGCACGTCAAACACAATATCTAAAAGTTTTATAAATCAGAGTGATGATAATATTTCTACCACACTTGAATCGCTTTATGTCCGTGCGCCCAACGCAACCGACAAAGTTGACCTTCTCTTTACGCTTGTTGCGGGGGATATGGTCTGGTCCCGGAAACTTCGTCTTAAACTAGAATAGCCGTGTTCATTTAGCTGGTATCCGTCCTTAGGGAAAGCATCAAAATACGTTGGGCAGTGATCGCAAATTCACCGCGCATCACCGCACCTTGGGATAATGGCCCTGGGGTAATGACGCAGCCCATAACGATATAATGTTCATAAGGAACCGTGGCGTAACTATCACGGTAAATACCGGCAATAATTTTAGCGCCATCCATGGTGCTGCCTGCGTCATCAATTTCCATCCAAGATACTCTAGCATCGGTTTTATTCCAGGTTTCCGTTAGGTCGAGAAATCCAGAACAATTTTCCAAATCTTCTATTGCTGTTGTTGTTGATAAAGATGAGGCATCGCCTTGAACCCATCCAATGGGTAGGCCACCATTCATCAATAATTGTGTATGGGTGAGCATAAACATTTGACGTGAATATTCAGAAGCCAGGGCACGTGACTGATCTTGCTGAACCCCGGTGATACTTTCACGGTTAAAGTTTAACATCATCGGGATCATCGTGGTGATAAGAACAGATAAAAACAACACCGCAACCAACGCAAAACCAGGCTGTGCTGAAGATGATGTAAGGTTAATCTTTTGTGGCATGGAAAAATCTATTATCAACTAGTAATATACACATGCTAACGTACCCTCAATTTGAAATCAGTTAAAGTCCATTTCATGTCACGCTCAGGTTTTACGCTTATTGAATTAATGATCTATCTGACGCTGTTGGGGCTGATTTCGATTGGTGTGTTCTCTGCGTATAACTTCTTTGTTCAAAGCAGTATTCAAGCACGTTCCATTGCAGAATTGCAGCAAGAGAAAATACTCTCAGCAGATGGCATAAAAGCAAAGGTTGCCAATGCAGATAAAGTCACGCTGGTTACAAATGGCGCCCAAGAATGTGCCATTGCCACCAATCTTGAATCTGTAAACCGCACTGGTCTTGAGCTATCAACCGCCCAAAAACTGACTGTTAGTGGGTATAAAGGCCCAGGTGGTAACACATCAAGGACTATCAGTTTTTGGATGGTGCAAACCGACCAGTCATCAGCACGATCCATCATTGGTATTGGGCGAGAAACCAGTAATGAGAAATTTTTGGTGTATACCGATAGTACTAATGGCGTGGTTGCGATTGACAGTTTAGGCAAGCAACTGCTGGGGAGTACTGATGTTGTTGATGGCAATTGGCACCATGTCATGGTCATTTACGACAACACTATTTCAGACAATATGTCACCAACAACGGTATCTATTTATGTAGATGGCCAGCCTGAGACCATCACATCGTCAAATAATAACACGGCCAATCTTAATACAGATAACGCCACTAACAACGTAACTATTGGCGGATATCTGACTGAAAATTCTTTCACAGGACAACTTGCGTCTGTAAAAATTTGGCATCGGGCTTTAAACGCCAATGAAGTCTGGCCAGAGGTACTGAGTGTTAACGCATTTAACCGACAAGATTTAGAACTTGAGCTGAAACTTGAAGATGCGTTTAGTGATACTTCAGCAAATGGATATACTGTAACCGGATTTGCAAGCCCAACCTACACCACTTTAGTGAACTCATATGCACGCAAAACATCATATGGCTTTAACACCAATAATGATGATGACACGCTTTATGATTTGTGGCGGCTGGATTACATCGACACGTCTTCTGATCAATCTGTCAATAGATGCCCAATCGCTAGCACCATTAATGGATGGACTATTGAGGGTGAAAGCACATGGCTTAAAACTGGCAATGATTTTTTCACACTTAATGACAGTGTCTTATCTATTAATGCTGAAGTTGCTAAAAATATTGTTGGGTCCACCGTATCTGTTGGCAATTCTGGGCTTATCTTAACCGGAACTGGCATAAATAAAGCTGAGCTGTGCAAAATTGCACCAAATATCATTGGGTTTGATACAGGTGGCAGCAATATTGCTGAAGCAGTTGTGCGCATTGATGATGAGAGTCTAGAAGCGAATGATGATCTACTATTCTTTGACGCTACGAAATCAGGGCCAGTCTCTCAAACAGTAAATGGCGTAACTAAGACGTATTATTACTATAAAAATATTAAATCAAACGGCAGTGTTATCTGGCCAAATATTACAGCTGAATATGAGCCATCAAACGGCATTATGAAAATTTGCACAACCACAGCAAATAATTGCGACAGCCCAACCATGACCTTGCGCACGCTAGATAAATGGGAAAAGGTTTTTCGTGAGATTACCTATAATACATCGGCACAAAGTTATAAGACCGATAAAGGATTTTTGTTTTCGCTTGGTGGGGCTATCCCATGCAAGATTGACAATTATATCGCCTGCAAAAACATCAATAATAACGACAATGATGATAACCTGACGACATGTTATCATTGGTTTGATTTCGTCGATTATGATGATCTAGGGTCGAATTTTTCGTGCCATTCTGAACCTGGTACAGACAACGCAACACGTTCTCAATGCCTTGCTGATTGGGAAGATGCTCGTGATGATGCTGCCAGCACTGGGCGTGAGCTCTTTGGCCTTGAGGGGTATTTGGCAACCTTAACCACCCAAGAAGAAGACACCTGTGCCATTGAGCGAATTTCAGGAGCATTTGGCTGGCTTGGCGGATCAGACCGGCACTGTGAACGTGACAAAAGCTGCGGTGACCCGACAAGCAATACCGAAGTTGCCGCCGGCCCATATGGCAAATACAACTCCAAAGGTACAACGGGTGAAGGTTACTGGTACTGGGTCACTGGTCCAGAAGGCGAATGGAGTTCTAGTGATACCGGTTATGCTGACCATGATGGCGGCACAGGGCAAAGCCTTTACTTTGGCTATGATCCAGGATCAGGGTTTACGGTCTACGACCCCCCATCAGCAAACGGATATGACATTCCGCCAAGCTTCACCCGCTGGGCATCTGGTGAGCCTAACGATTGGGTAAATTCTGGAGGGGACTATCCGAAAGAAGATTATATGCATACATGGCATAGCGGTAATTGGAATGACTATACCTCGTATTACACGGTGGATGGCTTTGTCGTTGAGTATGGCGGCATCAGCACAGATGCACGGCGCGTACTGACCAAAAGAACAGAAATTAACACCTTTGAGTTCTTGAAAAACTGTCAATAAGGTTAATTTGAGCGAATCGTTTCAATCCATTGGATAGTGACGATTCGGATTAACTTGAATTCACCGCAAAATACATTATGATTCTCTTAATTAGTTTTTGCGCAGGAATTTAATATGGTTGACGATCATCGCAACGACCATCAATCGCAGCTATCGCAGCCGCTGCAATCGCGACCACGTCGCCAGCCTATTGATCACGCGGAAAGTCGGGTACGAGCAAAGCATGCACATACGCACCGCCAACCTACTGACGTTACAGATATTAAATCACGCCTAAAGTCCGTCCTTGCCCAAGAGGTTACCGTCCCACGCATTAAAGATGCGTTTCCAGAAACGCAGACAGACAATATGCCATCTGCACCATCAATATTGAGTGTTTCCCCACTTCCAAAAATTGAACCACCTGTCACGAACACCGAACCAGTTGAGCCTACAATGACGGCAGAACCAACGCGTGAGGATAGTCCCGCTAAACCAATTTTAAGCGAGAATGGTTTTCAAATATTTAAACCAAACAAACCTGAAGATAATACTGCAGAAGACAAATCTTTATCATTTGATACAAGCAACGAAGACATCATTAATAAAAATGTTGCGCCAGTTCCAATGGATGGAGATGCCATTGAAGAAGCCCTTAAGCTGATTGAAGAACAGCACGACGACGATGATAAGCCGCAAGGCGACGTCGACACCCAAGAGGTAGGTTTTGTTCCTGCAAATATTAGTCCAGGTACATTTGGCGCTGAGAATTCACCTGAACAATTAAAGAATGATGAACAGCTTATTAGCGATATTTTGTCAGAAGATTTCGCTGATCTTGCCGCTCCCCCAAGCGTATCTGAAGAAAAGCCATCAGTTGGGCCATCCTTACATGTGGTCGATAACCCAACGGCCCATGACACACCACCCGAAGATAAAATTCAGAATTGGCAAATTGGCCAAGCGATTGCCGCTTCTATCCGCGGCATTGTCAAAGAAGAAGTCGACACTGCGCTTGATCAGTTGGCTCGGCAAGCCGTGCGTGATGCCATCCGCGCCCATAGCCGCTAATTCTTACCCATAAAAAAACCCGGCACATTTAGCCGGGTTTTTCTGCGATGATTTAATCACTAATTATTAAGTGGGAAGTTAAACTGCGCCCCTGTCCGGACACCAGTTGGCCAACGTGATGTGATGGTCTTAAGACGTGTGTAAAACCGAACTGCTTCCATGCCATATGCACCGTGATCACCAAAGATCGACCGCTTCCAACCACCAAATGAGTGATACGCAACCGGCACAGGAATAGGAACATTGATCCCCACCATGCCAACTTCGATCTGATCTGCATAAGAACGGGCAGCATCACCATCACGGGTGAAGATTGCCGTGCCGTTTCCATATTCATGGTCATTAACCATTTTAACAGCCTGGTCAAAGGTATCGGCGCGTGCAACGCTAAGGACTGGGCCAAAGATTTCTTCTTTGTAAATGGTCATATCAGTGGTCACGTTGTCAAAAAGTGAGCCGCCAATAAAGTAACCGTTTTCATAACCCTGAAGCGAGAAACCGCGGCCATCAACAACAAGTTTCGCGCCTTCATTGACGCCTTGGTCAATATAGCCTGAAACTTTATCAAGATGCTGTTTCGTAACAAGTGGCCCCATTTCAGCATCCGGATCATCCCATGGACCAACCTTAACCGCAGCAACGCGTGGCGCAAGTTTTTCAACAAGGCGGTCAGCTGTTTCTTGACCAACAGGCACAGCGACAGAAATTGCCATGCAGCGTTCACCAGCAGAGCCGTAGCCCGCGCCCATCAAAGCATCAACAGCTTGGTCCATATCAGCATCAGGCATGATCACCATGTGATTTTTTGCACCGCCCAATGCCTGAACCCGCTTAGCGTGCGCCGTTCCAGTTGAATAGACATATTCCGCAATCGGGGTTGACCCCACAAAGCTGACGGCTTTGATGTCGGGATGAGTCAAGATTGCATCAACAGCATCTTTGCCACCATTAACAATATTAACAACACCCGCAGGCATACCAGCGTCATGCAGAAGCTTGACCAACATTTCAGGAGCGGCAGGGTCACGTTCAGACGGTTTTAAAATGAATGTATTGCCACAAGCAATTGACATTGGGAACATCCACATCGGCACCATGGCAGGGAAGTTAAATGGTGTAATGCCGGCACAAACGCCAAGTGGTTGACGATCTGAATAACTGTCAATAGCCGGGCCTACATTGCGGGTATAATCACCGCGCAATAAATGAGGAATACCACATGCAAATTCTACCACCTCGATACCGCGGATAACTTCACCGCGTGCATCTTCTTTGGTCTTACCATGTTGCTTTGAGATTTCTTCTGCAACCTGATCAAGGTTTGCTTCAAGCAACTCCTTATATTTGAACATAACACGTGCGCGTTTCAGTGGGGGCATATTAGACCATGCCGGCAATGCATCCATAGCAGCAGCAACTGCTTGATCAACAACACCTTTACCAGACAGATGAACTGTTCCGGTTTCTTCGCCAGTAGCCGGATTAAAGACAGGCTGTGTCCCAGCATCTCCATCAACTGATTTTCCACTAATCAAATTTTTATATTCGCTCATGCTATGCACTCCTGGTCCATAATTTTTTTCTTCAGTAATCTTGCGCATCAAGCAACGGAAATCAACCTTTGGGTGATAATCAATCCTGCAATGTTGCTAGTGGTAAGGCAGTTGTATACTTAATTTGTTCCATGGCAAAAGATGACGACACATCTGTCAATTTCACTTTGCTGATTAATTTTTTATAAAAAGTATCATACTGGCGCATATCACCTACAACAACACGCAGTAAATAGTCGACATCTCCGCTCATGCGATAGAATTCAACCACTTCTGGCATAGCTGACACAACATCCGAAAAATGCGTTAACCATTCTGCATTATGCTCATTCGTCCGAACGGCCACGAATACAGATATACCTGCGCCAATACGGCCCGCATCAAGCAACGCTACCCTGCGCCTGATCACACCTTGTTCTTCAAGACGTTGAATACGGCGCCAACACGGCGTTACTGATAGACCTACACGGCGGGCAATGTCAGCAACCGCCAAACTGGCATCTTGCTGTAAAATAGTCAGGATTGCATGATCGGTCTTATCCAAATTCAATGATGCATTCATGGCATCTTCCTCATGACTTGGGGCTAGATATATAAACCAAAATATTAGAGAGAATAAAATTTAACCCAAAATTCAAATATTTTAGTAATAATATTCTATCTATCGGCATCATTTTCAATGATATTAGAAAATTATTATTATTTTGCAGATTTGCAGGACGCTACATAACCATAAAACCCATTAGGGTGTTGGCCTTGAGCAAGCCATGATTTGTTCCATGCCATGCGGCGATGAAGTGCTTGCATTGCTTGAAGGCGCGACATGCCCTGCAACTGGGTTTGTTTATTCTGATAAATCTTTATGCGCTGGCGATATCTTAAATCAATGCTGCGCCCAAAACTGGCGGCAGCGGTGACACTGCCACCCTGAAGATGCAAGCAATAGGATGCAGATGGCGGCATTGGCGCACGCCCACCAATACGGCCTAACACTTCCAAGGCATGAAATACATCTTGACCTGCACCATGATCAAAGCCTGATGTGAGCTGCCGCATGACAACAGGGTGAAATGAGCCGGGCCATCTACCAAAATCAGCTGGCGTTAGGTGAGATTGACCCGCAGCAAGTGTTATTATTGCGGGATCATCTTGTGCGCTGCCATGCCGATAAATAGCGGTTGGCGCAAATGCAGCACCTTTTCTTTTGGCAAGTGGCAATAGTTCAGCAAGATAATTTGGACTCCATTCATCATCAGCATCTAGGAACGCCAATACTTCTCCTGATGAGGCATGAATACCGCGATTTCTGGTGGCACCAGGCCCCGTTCCATGCTGGCTTGAAAGCGGCGGCACGAACACCAATTCAGGGCAGATATCACGAAGAGCACCGTAATCACCAGCATCATCCGCAGAGATCACCACCTCAATATTGCAATCTGGCCTGTGCTGCGCCATTACACTGCGCACCGCTCTTGTGATGATATGTTCTGCCTTAAAGCATGGGATAACTATGCTTACGCGCATGCCCTTGCACCTTCTGAATAGGATTAATTTTATTAATAATTTGATAATCAGTAACAAATTCGTGATTTGCCCATAAAAAGTCAAATTTCGAACATTTATTAACAAAATTTTAATATTTATATGAGATCTTAATCATATTGATCCTCCCCAACTGCACCACCTTTCTTGAAAGGTGGTGCTTTTTTTTGATACCGCCAGTATAGTCCGACAACCAATCTGGGTGATATGGTGAGGATGAAATGGCCCAAAACGAAAATATGTTGATTTTAACACCTAAAGGATGGAACGACTATCAGCTGTTAGATAGTGGCTTCGGCCGTAAGCTGGAGCAAGTTGGGCCATATCGTTTTATTCGCCCAGAAGCTCAAGCCATCTGGCCCCCTTATCTAACTGATGAGGCATGGTCTAAGCCTGATGGTGAATTTATCTCTAGCGCTTCAGGTCGCCAGCAAGATGATCAAGATGGCGGCAAATGGAAACTTTCCCCGCATCTGCCTGAACAATGGCAGGTCAGTTATGATGGGATTATATTTAATGCCATGCCAACTCCCTTTCGCCATCTTGGGTTTTTTCCAGAACAGTCAGCGCATTGGCGTTGGTGCGCAGAACGGATTAGTGCATTTATTGAACGACATGGCCGAGCCCCAAAAGTGATGAACCTTTTTGGATATACTGGCGTTGCAAGCCTGCATGCCGCTATGACGGGCGCCGAAGTTACGCACGTAGATTCGTCCAAGAAAGCTGTCACCCAAGCCTTTGCTAACCGCGATGAAGCAGGCTTTCAAGATAAACCTATCCGCTACATCACGGAAGATGCCCGCAGCTTTGTAAAGCGTGAATTACGGCGCGGCAACCAATATGATGGGGTCATTCTGGACCCGCCAAAATATGGGCGGGGATTGAAAGGCGAGGTGTGGCGCATGGAAGACGACATCATGCCGTTATTGACAGATCTTGCAGCATTGATGTCTCCTCAAGCAGATTTTGCTGTGTTGACGTCATACGCCATTCGTTCAAGCTTTTTAAGCCTGCATGGTGCAATGGACACGTCATTTTCAATGCATGATGGCCGCATCACATCAGGTGAACTGGCTGTCGAGGAAACATCATCCCGCAATTACGCATTAGGCCAGGCAATATTTGCACGCTGGCAAGCCGCCGCGTAGCTTGCTATTTCTGATGCCGCCGGAATTCGTAAAGCGCAACGCCAGTTGCAACCGCAAGGTTAAGGCTGTCTGATCGGCCAAGCATTGGCATTCGGATAAGACCTGTTGCGGCATCCATAAGAGGTTGGGTTAGACCAGCTTGTTCATTACCCATCATCAACAACATTGGGCCAACCCAGTTTACGTCACGATAATCAGATGATGCCGGCAACGCTGTTCCTAGTATCTGACCTTGATAAGTAGCGGCATGACTTATAAATTCATCTTCTGTCATCATAGCAATAGGCGCATTGAAGATGGCACCCATTGATGCCCGTACAGCCTCGACCGAAAATGGGTCACAGCAATCACCGATTAGAACAACACCTTGGGCTGCCACGGCGTCAGCAGTTCGCAAAATAGTGCCTAAATTGCCAGGGTCACGCACACGATCCAGCACGACCCATACATGATCTTTGGCATGTTTTGGTGCCACAAAAACCTGCGCATTATCGGCAAGGCGTTCTTTAAAAGTTGCTAACACCATTTGCGGGTTATCTTTACGGCTTATTTTCGCTAATACATGTTCGCTTACCATCACGATATCAGCGCCATGATCAGTTGCCATGCGGATCAGCCGCGCAATCATGCGGTCATCTTCACGACCTTCAAGAAAAATAAGCACTTCCGGCACCCACCCCAGCTCAAGCGCTTCGGTGACGATGCGTGCGCCTTCTGCCAAGAACAAGCATGACTGACGGCGCCTTTTGCGTTCATGCAATGATCGCAGCGACTTTATTAAGGGATTAGTGAGTGAATTTATGTGGCGCATTTTTATCGTCTGTTGAGTGAATATAGATATTTTAATGCCATGATGCGTAACTGCAAAGAAAAAGGGGGCCATTGCCCCCTTCTTCATAAATATGATCGCTGGCGGTGTTTAGAATAGGCCCGTTACTTCACCTTCATCACCAATGCCAATATTTTCAGCTGCAGGAGTGCGCGGCAGACCTGGCATGGTCATGATTTCACCACAGATGGCAACAATGAAGCCTGCGCCTGCGGAAAGACGAACTTCACGAACAGGGACAGAATGGCCTTCAGGTGCCCCGCGATTTTCAGGATTAGTGGAGAATGAATACTGTGTCTTCGCCATACATACGGGCAGGTTGCCAAACCCAGCGTCTTCCCATTCTTTGAGCTGTGCCTTGATTTTGCCGTCAGCAATGACTTCTGATGCACGGTAGATGTTCTTGGCAATCGTTTCGATCTTTTCAAGAAGAGGCATTTCATCTGGGTAAAGAGGTGCGAAATTAGCTTCACCGCTTTCACACATTTCAACAACTTTGTTTGCAAGCTCTTCCGTACCCGCTGAACCATTGGCCCAATGCGTGCACATGATGGCATCAACACCAACAGATGCCGCAACATCTTTAATGGCCTGAACTTCTGCATCACTATCTGTGACGAAGTGGTTAATGGCGACGACAACTGGCATACCAAAAGATTTAATATTCTCGATATGACGAAGCAGGTTCACTGAACCTTTATTCAATGCATCAACATTTTCTTCACCAAGGTCAGCCCGGGCAATGCCGCCATTCATCTTAAGCGCACGAATGGTGGCAACCAAGACAACAGCGTCAGGGGTTAGGCCAGCCTTGCGGCATTTAATGTCGAAGAACTTTTCAGCACCTAAGTCAGCACCAAAACCAGCTTCGGTTACAACATAATCACCAAGCTTGAGCGCTGTCTTTGTTGCAACAACAGAGTTACAGCCATGTGCGATATTGGCAAACGGACCGCCATGGATAAAGGCAGGATTGTTTTCCAATGTCTGGACCAAGTTTGGCTGAAGTGCCTCTTTCAACAGAACAGTCATTGCACCTTCTGCCTTGATATCGCGGCAGGTGATGGCTGTTTTATCGCGGCGGTAAGCAATGATGATGTCACCAAGACGTGACTGAAGATCATCAAGGTTTGATGCCAAGCAAAGGATCGCCATAATTTCTGAAGCAACGGTAATGTCAAATCCAGCTTCGCGAGGGAAGCCGTTTGCAACACCGCCAAGTGACGCTGTGATCTGACGCAAAGCACGGTCATTCATATCCAACACACGGCGCCATGTCACACGGCGCAGATCAATTTCAAGACTGTTGCCCCAATAGATGTGGTTATCGATCATCGCAGAAAGCAAGTTATGTGCCGAAGTGATCGCGTGGAAGTCACCCGTGAAGTGAAGGTTGATATCTTCCATCGGCACAACTTGCGCGTAACCACCACCAGCAGCCCCGCCCTTCATGCCGAAGCATGGACCAAGTGAAGGTTCACGCAAACAGATAATCGCGTTTTTACCGACACGATTAAGGCCATCACCAAGACCAACAGACGTGGTGGTTTTACCTTCACCCGCAGGTGTAGGGTTAATTGCTGTCACAAGCACTAACTTGCCGTCAGCGCGGGAAGACTGTTCGTCAATCCAGGCCAAGTCAACTTTTGCTTTATCATGGCCAAAAGGTTTAAGTGATTGTGCTGGAATGCCCAGCTTGTCACCAATTTCAAGAATAGGTTTTGGGGTAGCTTTACGGGCTATTTCAAGATCGACGTTAGTCATTAGGTCCTCCCGTGGAAAGGATAGAAGGCTTCAATTAACAAGAAAATGCCCTTTTGCATTAGCTTTTCATGGTTGCCATCCGACACCGACTAACAAAATATCGCCATGAGGCTTGCTTATTTACTTGTAAATAGCCAATAGTAACTTTATGAGGGTTTAGCTTGTCTTGGTTTGGGTTTCCAGATGGATGAAAATCGCATTTTAAATCTGTTGTCATCGAGCAATGAAAACGAGGTTTTCAAGGTAGGTTTCCTGCTTGTCCCAAACTTTTCTATGCTTGCCTTTGCATCAGCCATTGAACCACTTCGTTCAGCCAATAGGATGAGCGAAAAAACCCTATTTGAATGGATCATCACGTCCGAAGATGGCACTAGTGTCATGGCGAGTAATGGTGTCGAAGTTGCTGCAAATGGTGACTTAGAAGATCTATCATCTTGCCGAATGGTATTTGCCTGTGGCGGCCTTGATATCCAAAAACATGCGCGCAGAGAAGTTATTAATGCTTTACGTCTGGTTGAACGCCGCGGGGCAGCAATTGGGGCGATTTGTACTGGCACATATTTATTGGCGGTGGCAGGCCTGTTGCAGGACCGCAGATGCACCATTCATTGGGAAAACTATGATGGGTTAGTGGAAGAATTTCCTAACCTGGAAGTCACTAACGATCTTTTTGAAATTGATGGCGATCGCGTAACATGTTCTGGTGGAACTGCATCGCTTGATATGATGCTGCACCTGATCGCTCAAGCGCATGGGTCTAGCTTGGCCGCGCAAGTATCAGAACAATTTATTCATGATCGCATTCGTGATTCCCACGACCGTCAGCGGATGGAACTTCGCTCACGGTTAGGGGTTAGCCATCCTAAATTGTTATCTGTTGTTGCTGAGATGGAAGCTAATCTTGAAGACCCACTTCCACAAACAGAAATTGCACGAAGAACTGCGCTTTCAACACGCCAGTTAGAGCGTCTATTTCGGAAATACCTGAACACAACTCCAACACGTTATTATCTGAACTTGCGCATTGCACGTGCACGTTACCTCTTGCGGCAGACAAGTATGTCTATTTTGTCTGTTGCATTGGCGTGCGGATTTGTATCTGCTTCACATTTTTCGAAATGTTACCGCGAAACATATGGCCGAACTCCGCGCCAAGAACGTGCCATTGATTAAAACAGTTTAAGCTTCTGCGGTTTTCTGTGCCTCAGTCATAATAGCGGTCACCATCGCTGCAAGCCCATTTTTGCGCGTAGGTGACAAATGTTCATCAAGGCCAATTTCTTGAAGAAATGACGGTGATGTTGCCAAAATATCTTCAGGCGTACGGCCTGAATAAACGCGCATCATCACGGCAATAAGCCCTTGAACGATTGCCGCATCGCTTCCTGCATAGAAGTTCAATTCAGGCGCTTTATATTCAGTTGCAAAATGAACGACCGACTGGCAGCCCCGAAGACGATTTTCTTCTGTTTTCAATGCATCATCCAAGACAGGTAGGCGACGACCCATATCAATCAGATGTTGATAACGGTCTTCCCAATCATCAAAGAAGGCAAATTCCTCAATAATCTCTTTAGCTTCATCTTGTGCCGACATTACTGCCCCCAAGCTAGGAATTGGATAATATCTTTGATTTAGGCCACGTTACGCTGTTTGCCAAGTATATCGAGCAAATCTAATGCCGCAGTCGCGATCATTGTGCCTGCTGGGAACACCGCAGCAACGCCATGACTTTCAAGTACAGGAATGTCACCTGGCGGAATGATACCGCCCACAATGACTTGAATTTCAGATGCATCAAGGCGTGCCAGTTCTGACTTCAGCGCTGGAACTTGCGTTAAATGTCCTGCCGCAAGTGACGACAATCCAACCACATCGACCTGATGTTCAAGTGCCATTTGTGCGGCCTCTTCAGGGGTTTGGAATAGTGGTCCTGTGATGACATCAAAGCCAGCATCGGCAAATGCTGATGCAACAACTTTTTGCCCGCGGTCATGACCATCCTGCCCCAGTTTTGCAATTAAAATACGTGGTGGGCGGCCATGTAATGATGTGAATTGTTCAATTCGTTCTGCCAGAAGGTCGAGCTCTTGCAATCCCTTCATTTCTTTTTTCCAAACCCCACGTACACCGCGTATCTCAGCAACATGGCGGTTAAAGACGCGCTCCAACGCATCCGACATCTCACCCACTGTAGCACCGACTGAAGCTGCTTCAACAGCTGCACCTAGTAGGTTTTTTGTGCCCATTGCAGCATCAGAAAGATGCCCCAACATGGCTTCTACGTCGTGGCTGTTTCGTTCTCGCTTAAGTTGAGCCAGCTTAGCCTTTTGTTCTGCCAAGACTTCAGCATTATTAATCCGAAGGATTTCAACTTCTTCCTCACCAGCCGTTTGTTCAGGTTGGAAAATGTTAACACCAATGATTCTTCGGCGCCCACTGTCGATCCCCGCTTGTGTTCGGGTTGCGGCTTCTTCGATACGTTGTTTTGGCAACCCTGACTGAATAGCTTTTGCCATTCCACCAATTTGATCAATCTCTGCAATATGTGTTTTGGCGCGATCAATTAATTGCCGGGTTAATGTTTCAATAGTGCCACTACCGCCCCATGGATCTATGACATTTCCTGCTTTAGCTTCCAGCGCAAGGTGAAGCTGTGTATTACGGGCGATGCGCGCCGAATAGTCGGTTGGCAACCCAAGTGCTTCATCAAGTGCATTAGTGTGCAATGATTGGGTTTGTCCACCAACCGCCGCACTAGCCTCAACTAATGTTCGCATAACATTATTATAAACATCTTGTGCGGCAAGGGACCAACCTGAAGTCTGACAATGCGTCCTTAGCATAAGTGCTTTCGGGTTGGTTAACCCAAACTCTTTTTGAAGTAGTTCAGCCCATAAGGCACGTGCTGCACGCAATTTCGAAACTTCAAATAGATATGGCATCCCAATTGCAAAGAAAAATGACAGCCGTGGAATAAAGGCATCAGGTGCAAGCCCTGCGGCTAAACCTGCACGAATATATTCCACCCCATCAGCCAATGTATAAGCAAGCTCAAGGTCGACGGTCGCACCAGCTTCTTGCATGTGATAGCCAGATATAGATATTGAATTGAATTTTGGCATTTCCTTGGCGGTATACGCAAAAATATCAGACACGATACGCATAGATGGGCGCGGCGGATAGATATAGGTATTCCGCACCATAAACTCTTTCAAAATATCATTCTGAATAGTTCCGGTGAGTTTATCAGGCATCACACCTTGTTCGCGCGCGGCCGCAATATATAAAGCCATTATGGGCAATACCGCTCCATTCATGGTCATCGACACACTCATTTTATCGAGTGGAATACCTTTGAATAATTGGCGCATATCCATAATTGAGTCTATCGCCACACCCGCCATACCAACATCACCTGATACACGTGGATTATCGCTGTCATAACCACGATGCGTGGCCAGATCAAACGCAACAGAAAGCCCCATTTGACCTGCGGCTAAGTTGCGGCGATAGAAGGCATTGGATTCTGAAGCTGTTGAAAAACCAGCATATTGCCTGATTGTCCAGGGGCGAGTCGTGTACATGGTGGGATATGGCCCACGAATAAATGGTGCGATACCAGGCATGCCCGATATGTCCGGCCCTGCCCTTTCAAATCCATAATGGTGATCAAGGGTTATCCCTTCAGGGGTCATAACATGATCCGTTGCATGCTTGGCGGTATCAACAAACGGCATGTCGCCAAGTGATAATTTAGTAAAATCAGGAATTTGGCTCATGATGCACCCCGCTCTTTAAGGGATGTTAAAATATGTGTCATCTCGGCAATAACATCACCTTTAAAATCCGCTGACTTGCGAATAAGCGGTGGTGGCGTCAGTTGCGATAGGCTATCTGCCTCAATCGTCAAATCAGCACCCAGCACCACAATATCAGGTGCTGCTGCTGCAATGAGGTCCGCACTTGATGCGGTGTCTTCAGTCGTCATGACAGCTGCTTCAAGCCCGAGCGCATCCATCCAGCGCTTGGCGTTGTTTACGTCACCAGCCCCACTATCAAGAAGTAAACACCGCGCCTTAAGCTGCTTAAATGCACGTCTTAGCTCTTCCCATGAAGACGCTGGGCGGTGGTGGCCGCCACGCGGCATGGGAGCATTGTGACCTGGTTCAACAATAATATCCTGAGGGATATCGTCACTTGATACAGGATGAATTGAAACACCTAGAATAGCATCATCACCCTTATTTACATGGTCATTACGCTGGGCTGATGCGGCTTTATACCAGGCTGAAATAAGGCCTGTTTCAGTCGCAATTTCCAACCCGCCTTCGCGTTCAATTTCTTGGAATAATTGCCACGCTTTTTCTGATAGGTCATGGGTTAAACGGTCAATATAATATGAACCTTGTGCAGGATCAGCAATATGATTGAGCTGTGCTTCATCTGCCAATAAATGATGCGCATTTCGAGCAATGCGCCGAGATAATGGCGTTGATCCTGTAAGCCAGTTATGAGGTCGGTTGGTCATCACGCCAAGGCCTGACAATGCCATGGACAACATGGCCGTGCCCCCACGCAACATATTAGTTTCAGGGTCAAGCAATGTCAGCATTCGATCAGAAGTGATGCCATGGCATTTTGCCGTCATGTTGCTGCAAGAAATGTTCATGACACCCTGCATTCGGGCCATGAGGCTGCGCAAAGCACGTGCTTTGGCAATACCACCATAAATGTCTGCGTCCATGGTAACATCTATTTCAAGACGTGCCATCACATCATCAAGGGAAAGTTCCATCTGTTCTGACATGCGCATCATCATGGTGAACTGTGCCAATATAAAAGCTAACTCTTGCGCAACAGAAGCACCATCACGATGAGCTGCTGCGCCACTAATTTTAAACAGATTTAACGATGGGTATTGGTCAAGAATATTTGTTGAAGCGGCCATTAGCGCAAGCATGTCAGCACATGTAGATGTTGTTATAACAGCGCCAACTGAACCGCGGGCATGTGTTGGGCCCACGTTTTGGTTATTCCAAATATTAACCAAAACGTCGATGGCATTAACCGGCGATGACGGATTATCAAATGACAAAATAATGGCGTCTGCCATCACACCTTCCATCGCATCAGGAACGATATTAATTTTCTGACCGCTTGCAAAAATCAAGCGTTCTGTGCCGCCCGTCAATTCATCCATTATCATGGTGTTAAGCACGGATGGATTATCTGCAGCTTCTATGTATTGTGCGATCACCCAGTGACGTGCAGCTTGGGCAGAAATATGGTCGGGCATCGCGATGGCGTGTGTAGATGATGAATAAAGTGCATCTATTGAAATACCATCTTCATGAACACGGTTTAGTGTGTCAACAGAACGCCCTTTAAGCGTTGTTTCTGCCAATTCTTGCCATGCTGCACGTGTTGGCTGCGAAAAGTTGGTATCATTTGATATTGGTGACATATTCTTAGCCAATGGTCTGCACTTTCTAAAAGTATTGGGGGAAAGGCAATTTCTACCCATTTATTTATGCCGAATTCATCAAGAAGTTGCAAGTTTTGGGCTCATGATAGCGCCACACAGCAATGGGTGGTAAAGACCCTGCATTCAATAAAGCCCGGCAATGTAAAAGCATACTATCCTACGCTGCAATCTTGATGGTATATCTAATTCCAGTAAGGGGAACACAATGACCGTACATGACCAGTTCATGAACAAATTGGTATTTGGCGCTATTTTTGCAGTAATGGCCATTAGATTGGCGGCACTTGCCGTCACGCCGCTGGGTCTAGACGTTGAAGAAGCACAATATTGGCAATGGTCAACAACACCAGATCTTGGGTATTTTACAAAGCCACCAATGATCGCATGGGTTATTAGTGTTGGCACCACAATTTTTGGAGACACAACCTTTGGGGTACGGTTTATGGCGCCGATCATCCAAGGTATATGCGCTATATTATTTATGAAAATCGCGCAATCTGCGCACTCACAAAAGGCTGGTAATATCGCCGCATTAATATGGCTGACCTTACCTATTTCTGCATTAGGTGGACAAATCGTTTCAACTGATAGCCCAATGTTGCTGTTCTTGTTGGCAGCCACGCTTATGCTTGTGCCATTGGCCAATTTTGAAAAAATAGATGGCAAAGCTGCATTACTTTCAGGGCTCTTTACTGGCCTTGGGATGATGTCAAAATATGCCGCTATCTATTTACCTGCTGGGCTGTTGCTGTGGTGGGTATTTGTGGGCAGGCATCATGATCTCATCAAGATACGGCATGTTTTTGCATATATAGCAGGGATAGGCGTAAGCCTTTTACCCAACCTTGTTTGGAACATAAATAATGGGTTTGTCACGGCCCGTCATCTTAGCCATAACGCCAATTTAGATGAACCGAGCTATAGTATCTTAGGCAGTTTAGAATTCCTTTTTGCGCAAATGGGCGTGGTGGGACCTGTCATATTTGTGATAGCGATCATGACCCTTGTTTTTAGTCGACAACATAAAACGTCACAATTCTGGATTGCCTTATTCATCCCTGCAATCACCATTATTTCTATTCAGGGTTTTTTCTCTGATGCAAATGCAAATTGGGCTGTTGCATCATGGCCACCCGCATTATTACTGACGGCTATGTATTGCGCTGATCATTGGCGACGCTTACGTAATCCTTTACTCATTGGCATTGGTCTTAATACAGGCATCATGATGGTCGTGCTGATCACATCCTTTGCAGGTAGCCTTGGGCCGCTTACACCTGCATCAGACCCTTTGCGCAGGCTTAAAGCATGGCAGCTGCATGCGGGGGATATTGCTGATTTCGCCAGCGTACATGATGTGGATAATATTGTGGTAATGCGCCGCGGATTTGCTGCAAAACTGATCTGGGAACTACGCGACACAAATATCGCCGTTGCCCTTATCGATGGCAACGGCATTCCGGAAAACCATTTTGAGAAAACATTCCCATGGGTTCCAAAACATGGCCGTGCTAGCGTTTTCATCAATGAAGAAGCCACACCACCATCATTGCGTGATGTTGATGAGAATCCAATCGTCACCTGGCATAAAATTTCAGCAACATCTAGTTACAGAATCAGCGATAAACGTGACCGGACATTGGTATTGCACCTAGGCACAACAGAATAAGTTTTAAGATTTTTCTGCGATAACGGCTTTGAACGCATCTAATGTTTCAGTGCTGACATGATGCTCTAATCCTTCGGCATCTGCTTCGGCAATTTCTTTATCAACACCTATGGCCACAAGAAAATCACGTACAACTGCATGACGCTGTGCACATGCTTTTGCTAATTCTCGCCCTGCTTCAGTTAAGAAAATAGAACGATATGGCTGGGTTTCTGCAAGGCCTTCACGCACAAGCCGCTGGACTGTTGCATTGACGGTTGGAGCTGTTACGCCAAAACGGCTGGCCAAGTCAACGGCACGTGCCTCACCAGTTTCTGCAATCAGGTCTGCAATCATTTCAACGTAGTCTTCAGCCACTTCACTTTGATGGGCGCGGCGAATACGTTCAAAACGTGCAGCGATATCTTCATGTCCCTGCATATTACTAGGCATGTTGCTTGGCATGTTGCTTGGCATATTATTTGCTTCAGCATCAATTTTTGAAGAACGAGCCATTTTGATCCTTAATTAAGTTGCCTCATTTTTAAGACTTTTATGTTTTTAAGACAATACAAATAAGTTAGCCTTAGCAAATATTATTTATAATCTTTATAAAGAATTGACCACGCATCTGCCATGGGTAGGATGCAGATAATTATTTTCGTTTGAATGCATGCAGGAGTTCGCGATGTCGGATCAAGACACCACACAAATGGCGCTAGAAGCCGCTGTTTTCAAAAGATTAGTTGCGCATCTTCAGGAACGGACAGATGTTCAAAATATTGATTTGATGAATTTATCAGGCTTCTGCCGAAACTGTCTTTCGCGATGGTATAGTGAGGCAGCAGCAGATCAAGGGATCGACATGAGTAAAGATGATGCCCGCGCATTAGTTTATGGGATGCCCTATCAGGAGTGGAAAGAAAAATACCAAACTGATGCATCACCAGAGCAACTGGCAAAACTTAAAGAAACACACTAATCAGCAATTTAAAGGATTTCATCATGGCCCCAAATGGACCACTTCACACAGGCGGATCACCTGCACCAGAAATGTTGCGGCAATATGTTGAGCGTATCGAACGCCTCGAAGAAGAAAAACAAGCTTTAATGGCTGATATCCGTGAAGTTTACAGTGAAGCGAAAGCTCATGGCTTAAACCCAAAAATCATGCGGCAAGTCGTGAAGTTGCGGTCGCTAGATAAGCAAGATTTAATGGAATTAGATGCGGAGCTAGAAACATATCGTGCCGCATTGGATATGGTGTAAATCAACGCTATGACTACGCCTTTTGCCTCACGCTTAATTGATGCCACCCGTGCCAAAGGTACCCCGCTTTGTGCTGGGATTGACCCACATCTTAGCATGATTCCAACATTGTTTCAGCGCGGCGCGATGACAGCAACGTCCTCAGATACTGTCGAGGCCGTGCGTGATTTTTCATTTGAGCTGCTCACACGTTTTATTGGTAAAGTGCCTGTTATTAAACCGCAATCAGCAATGTTTGAACGTTTAGGCCCTCAAGGCATGATGATTATGGCAGATTTATGCCGTGAGGCTATTGCTGAAGGCTTGGTGGTGATAATGGACGCCAAGCGCGGCGACATTGGGTCTACCTCAACCGCCTATGCAGATGCTTTTCTTGGCCATGATGCAGGTTTCCCTTCTGATGCGCTTACGGTTAATCCATATTTAGGGATGGATACATTGACACCATTCCTAGATGTCGCTGACGCTAAAGGTTCTGGTCTGTTTGTATTGGTTCGTACAAGTAATCCTGGTTCTGCTGATTTACAAGGTATTGAAGCTGCCGATCGGCGCCCTGTGTTTCATCATCTGGCTGACCAACTTCGTCCTTTGGTTGAAGCGCGTGAGACAGATTGTGGGTTTTCATCAATTGGTATTGTGGCGGGTGCGACATACCCAGAAGAAGCTGCTGAATTACGCCGATTATTACCTTCCGCGCTTTTTCTTGTGCCCGGCTTTGGTGCACAAGGCGGGGGGCGCGAAGAGGCCTTTGCAGGATTTGTTGATGGTCCTGAAGGCCCTGAAGGGGGGGTGGTTAATGCGTCACGCGGTATTAGTTTTCCAGCTGATGCTCAAGATGCAGGTAATCATTCAACATGGCGCCAAGCGATTGACGCCGCTGTTGATAATGCCATCAGCACTCTTCGTAATTAGTTATTTAATCACGCTATTCCATGAAACGAAGCCCGCGGACACGTGCTTCGATTAGTGAATTCGTATCATCACTATCACCGCCAATGCCTATAAATACCGGTGATACTGGTTCAAAACCAAACGCATCAATGAAATCTTGACGAAGATTGACATTTTCGTTGAGCCATACACCTACTTCATCTTCGGGGGTACGTTTCAAAATAATTTGTCCATTCTCACCAGTATAAGGGTTAGGCACTTTGCTGCCGCGCGGACCTCCTCCACCCCATGTGTAGGTAAGTATTCGATCAGGGGTATCAGCCCCGCGCATCAGCTCAATCGCTGCACGGCGAAACCTATACCCAAAGCTTGCTTGATCAGGCTGGTACGGAAACGCAACATATAAAACTAAGGTCCGGTCATCTCCACCTTTCTTTGTGATATCTGTATCAATGATCGGAGTATCACTGCGCCATGACCAGTTGAGCGTTGGCGTTTTCATAAGATCGATATCAATATTAAGAAACGCAATAGACACACTTGATTGTGCATTCAATTGAATTTCACGAGAAAGTCCCGATATGTCATCTCTAGCTGTGAATACGTTCTCAGTTGAACCCTCAAATGTTATTTCATCCCACCCATCATCAATAAGTGCCTGCTCAAGTTCAGCCTGCGCGGTCGTATGTATTGCTAGCGTTAACACTCCAGCCACTGCAAGCATCTTATATAGTGTCATGATATTCATCCCTTTTTAGTCACCTTATCCTACAAAGGCCTATGAAATTTAATTTGTCAATAATGCGTAACGTTAAGTATTTATTAACTTTTTGGACCTACAATGATCTTTATCAACGACAGGTACATGACTATACAACATCTGTCTTTGGTAATTTTTGGAGCCCATCGCCACCAGTTGTCATGATCAATTTTATGGCGATATTTATCTTATAAGGCACGGCAGTATGTCTAAGACAGTTTCTAATTTAGATCAAAATGAACTTGATCAGCATATGGATGACAATACACAGGAAAAGGCAGAACGCTTTCAAGGTGTGGTCAAATGGTTCAGTGAAAAACGCGGATATGGTTTTGTCCAAGTCGATGATGAGGAAGTCTTCATCCATCGAAGTACACTCTTATCTTTTGGCATTCAGAAAATCCAAAATGAAGATATCGTAACTATCTCTTTGGTTGATTCAGAACGCGGCAAGATTGTTGATAGGCTCTATGGCGTTGAACGACCACCAATCCCTGTTGAATTAATGGCTGACACCCCTGATGAGGGTGAAGTCATGGCCAAAGTTAAGTTTTTTAACAATCATAAAGGTTATGGGTTCATTATTACAGAAAATGAAGCACAAGATATTTTCATCCATTTCCGCATTTTGGAAAAAAATGGATTGTCTATGCTTGAGCAAGGTCAGCGTTTGTTAGTGCGCCTTGAAGATGATGCCAAAGGCAAACAGGTTACTACTGTTCGCATTTATACTGGTGATGACTTCCCCGCATCATTAGCAGATGACGCCTAAAATACTTAAGGTCATTTGAACAACTGTTTTTAGAAACCTTAACTTTTTTATCTTTGGCCCTGGACTAAAGATGACGTAGTCTTGTTATGTTCATCGATTAGGGTTTTGATATGTCATCCACATCCAAAAACTGGCTCATTATTTTATTTAGTGCTTCTGCACTTGTGACCATCAGCTTAGGCATTCGTCAGTCTATGGGGCTCTTTCTCGGGCCTGTTAGTGTAGATTTGGGGACTGGGCGTGAGCTATTTTCATTTGCCATTGCTATTCAAAACTTGCTCTGGGGTGTTTCATCGCCGCTATTTGGTATGATGGCTGACCGCATTGGAGGTTGGCGTGTGGCTTCACTTGGCGGCCTACTTTACGCGGTTGGTCTAATCATTATGTCTGGATTTGTTACGCCAACTGGTATGGTTATCGGTAACTTTATGATTGGCCTAGGATTAGGATCTGCTGGCATGGCTGTTGCGTTGGGCGCTGTCAGCCGGGCTGTTCCAGATAGCCGTCGCTCATTAGCACTTGGATTGGTCACCTCGCTCGGATCCTTTGGTCAATTTGCCATGGTGCCTATCACGCAAATCCTTATTCTTGATTACGGTTGGCAGGCTGCAATGCTGGCGCTTTCTGTTGTTGGCGCGTCTATGATTGCAATTGGTTTCGGCTTGCGTGAAGCCAAATCCACAACAACACAAGTTGCTGAATTCAGCCTCGGCTCAACCTTAAAGCAAGCCTTCACATCACGTGACTACATTCTACTAACGGCTGGTTTTTTTGTTTGTGGGCTTCACTTGGTTTTCATAACAACACATCTGCCAGTATATCTTCGGGATAACAATATCGGCCCTGATATCGCTGCATGGGCATTGTCATTAGTGGGGCTATTTAATATTGCTGGGGCTTTATTTTTTGGATGGATTGGCGGCATCACTTCTAAGAAAGTACCACTCGCGTTGATTTATCTTGCACGAACATTAATCATCGCTGCATTTATTACCATGCCAGTATCTGGAACATCTGCATTGATTTTTGGGGCCGCGATGGGGTTCTTCTGGCTGGGCACAATTCCACTTACAAGCGGATTAATTGTCACGTTCTTTGGGCCAAGATATTTGGCAACGCTATATGGATTTGTGTTTTTATCTCACCAGCTTGGGTCTTTCATGGGTGCGTGGTTAGGCGGTAAGCTTTACGACAGCCTTGGTAACTATGACTTCATGTGGGCATTAAACCTTGGTGCTGGATTGGTGGCGTTTGTCTTGCATATGATCATTCGTGAGCGGCCTATACCTATGGCCGCGGCCCCCGCTTCTTAAATAAAGAAAAAGGGCTAAGCAATGAAGCTTAGCCCTTTTTATAAAATTTAAAATTAGCGTTAGTCTTGCATGCCAATCCAACGTTCTGCATCAAGGGCAGCCATACATCCCATTCCTGCCGCGGTAACCGCCTGACGGTAAACTTTATCAACACAGTCGCCAGCTGCAAACACGCCATCAACGGATGTTCGCGTCGTGCCAGCTTCAGCGATAATGTAACCTTCGTCATCACATGTAAGCGCATTTTTAAACGCAGCAGTCGCAGGGTCATGGCCAATGGCAACAAACATGCCTTCAACCGCAATTTCACGATCATGTTCACCAGTGGTTGATTTCAGCTTTAGCCCCGTAACGCCGCCGCCCATGCCTTCTTCGCCAATCACTTCATCAACAGTGCGATTCCATTCCACCTTAATATTATCTGTTTTAAGCAAACGTTCTTGCATAATTTGCTCTGCACGCAAGCTATCACGGCGGTGAATAAGTGTTACTGATTTGCAAATATTGGCCAGATACAATGCTTCTTCCACCGCAGTATTGCCGCCGCCAACAACCGCCACGTCTTTATCACGATAGAAAAAACCATCACAGGTGGCGCATGCAGATACGCCGCGGCCATTGAATGTCATTTCACTTTCCAGGCCAAGCCATTTGGCTTGTGCACCTGTTGCAATAATGATGGATTTTGCTTTGAATTCCTTGCCACTATCACATTTAAGGGTGAATGGCTTAGCCGAAAAATCAACATCCACCACCAGATCATATTCAATGCGCGCGCCCACACCTTCAGCCTGCGCTTGCATTTCCTGCATCAGCCATGGTCCTTGAACCACTTCTGAAAAACCTGGATAATTCTCAACATCAGTTGTGATTGTGAGCTGGCCGCCGGGCTGAAGACCTGCAAGCACAAGTGGTTTCATATTCGCGCGGGCCGCATAAATCGCTGCCGTTAACCCTGCCGCACCGGTGCCTACTATGATGACGTTTTCGATTTGATCAAACATATCTTTCACTCATTTCTTTGTGTCATTAAGAGATGGCCAATTCTGGGCGATCTCGGAAATATTCAAGCGCTTCTGGGTTTGCCAAAGCTTCTGTATTTTTGACGGAACGGCCTTCCACTACATCACGTACAGCAAGTTCAGTGATTTTACCAGAACGCGTTCTTGGGATATCTGCAACATCTAGAATAACGGCGGGCACGTGTCTTGGGCTTGCGCCTGTTCTGACAGCTTTTGAAACCGCAACCTTTATGTCATCCGTTAAGATGTGACCTTCAGCCATGCGAACAAATAGCACGACCCGTACATCCTGTGCGCCGTCTTCCATGATTTGCTGGCCAATGACTAAGGCTTCGGCAATTTCACTGAAGGCTTCAACCTGGCGGTATATTTCCGCAGTACCGATGCGCACCCCACCTGGGTTCAATGTCGCGTCCGATCGGCCATGAATAATGATACCGTTACGATCAGTCATTGTTGCCCAGTCACCATGACGCCAGATGCCCGGGAAATAATCAAAATAGGCATCATGATATTTAGCGCCATCATCATCACCCCAAAACCCAATCGGCATTGAAGGGAATGGTTTGGTGCAGACAAGCTCACCCTGCTGATTTTTGACCGGCGTCCCATCGTCACCCCACACATCAACCGCCATGCCTAACCCGCGCGCTTGAATTTCACCTGCATAAACAGGCTTGGTCGGGCACCCCAACACAAAACATGAAAGAAGATCTGTGCCGCCAGAAATACTGGCGAGCTGAAGGTCTGACTTAATGGCATCATACATAAAGTCAAACCCATCTTCAGATAGGGGAGAGCCAGTCGAGCAAATTTGTTTAAGTGCTGACAGATCAGCAGATAAACCTGGCCGATAACCGCTTTTGCGAACAGCATCAATATATTTGGCTGATGTCCCAAACATCTTTATGCCTTCATGTGCAGCCATCTCCCACAAACGTTCAGGGCCAGGCGCAAAAGGATTACCTTCATAAAGCACGACTTCGGCACGAATTGCGATTGCAGAAATAAGCCAATTCCACATCATCCAACCGCAAGTGGTGAAATAAAATACCGTGTCACCTTCCCGGCTGTCACCATGGAGGCGATGCTCTTTGACATGCTGAAGCAACGTTCCGCCTGCACCATGCGTGATGCATTTAGGTGCGCCTGTCGTGCCTGATGAATAAACAATATAAAGCGGATGGTTGAACGGCATGCGCGTGAAATCTTGCACCGGATCAGCGTCTTGAATCGCTGCGTCAAAAATTGTCGCGTTTAAGCCGGTATAATCAGGAGTGTTTTCTAGGAATGGAACGATTAATACGTGTTCAATAGACGGAAGTGAGGCAACCAAATCACGAACAATTCCCATCCGATCTATAGGTTTACCATTATATCGATACCCATCTGCTGCCATAAGAATTTTAGGCGCGATTTGCCCAAAACGATCCTTTACTCCGCCCAAGCCAAAATCACTTGAACACGATGAAAAAATTGCCCCAATCGTTGATGCGGCTAGCATGGTAATGATTGCTTCTGGCACATTAGGGGTATAAGCCGCGACACGATCGCCAGGTTCAACACCTTGTGCCTTCATCCATCCAGCAAGGGCCATAACGTTGTCTTTTAACTGTCGGCGGGTAATGACACGGCGGCCTTCAGGATGGTCTTCACCTTCTTCACGTATAGCGATCAATGCTGTGCGGTCATCAGCGTCAACCAGCATGTTTTCTGCATAGCAAAGTTGGCCATTTGGAAAAAACTGCCCACCTTCCATTTTGTCGGGATTGATGAGTGCCGTATCACCCTTATCACCGATGATGCCGTGCCAATCCCAAAGATGTGACCAAAACTCAGCTGGATTATCGACAGAATATGCCCAAAGACGATCAAAATCACCTTGCCAATCCACCGCGCCATGGCCGTGGATATATGATGCAAATTCAGCTAACTGCGTTGAGTGAATAGCCTTTTCTTCTGGAGTCCAGAGGCATCTGGTCATCGTCATGTCTCTATATTGAAAGATTGAAGAAGATCATAATCTAAAATTTGCTTCAATTAAACTCTTTATATAGTCTAAATAGACATAAATTTAGATAAAAACCACAACCTGTAGTGGTTGAGAAAATAGTCATGGCGCCATTTATTTTAAGCATAAAAATTTTCATAATGGCCCTAATAGTATCACTGAGCATGGCCAGTGTTTCCTATGCGCTTGAAATTATACGTGGGGAAGCTGTTCAGGGCAGCATGATTTTGATCAAAGTTGCGCCGGGTCATACTGTGACTGCAGATGACGCCCCCATCATGGTTAGTGATGATGGTCTTGCTGTGATTGGTTTTCACCGTGACGATACCGCACCTATCATCATCCAATCATTTCATCACGGTAACTTGTCTGAACGTATGACCATCACCCCACAAAAACGACTTTATAAAGAGCAGCGCATTGATGGCTTGCCAAAGAAAATGGTAACGCCACCAGAAGATGTGCTGGCACGTATCAAAAATGATCGTGA
>CBFIAO010000007.1:0-41626 GCA_965660595.1 Puniceispirillales bacterium (SeqCode)
GCATCATCGGTGAGACATCAGCCAAGCAAGTCTATGATCGCCTTGCTGGTACATGGACATATTGGGGCTGGAAAGGCGGCTACTTCACTTCAGAAGAAGATGCCCAAGCATATTTTGATGAAATGCGTTACATGCTGGCCATGCAGATGGCGGCACCTAACTCACCACAATGGTTCAACACTGGACTTCATTGGGCCTATGGTATCGATGGCGCGGGCCAAGGGCATCACTATGTGGATTTCAAGACAGGTAAGCTAACACGTTCTAATTCAGCTTACGAACACCCACAGCCCCATGCTTGCTTTATTCAATCTATCGGCGATGACCTGGTTAACGAAGGCGGGATCATGGACCTTTGGGTACGTGAAGCACGCTTGTTTAAATATGGGTCAGGTACAGGCACAAACTTTTCAAACCTCCGCGGGTCAACCGAACCGCTTGCTGGGGGCGGTAAGTCTTCTGGCTTGATGAGCTTCCTGAAAATTGGTGACCGTGCTGCAGGTGCGATCAAGTCTGGCGGCACCACCCGCCGCGCCGCCAAAATGGTGACGGTTGATATTGACCACCCTGATATTGTTGATTACGTCGACTGGAAGGTTGTTGAAGAACAAAAAGTTGCAGCATTGGTTGCAGGTTCAAAACTGGCTGGGATGCACATGAACGAAGTCATGGCTGCGTGTTGCGATGATAGCGTTGCCAAAGATGACCGTTATTCCGCCAAGACCAACAAGACCCTGAAGAAGGCGATCATCAATGCACGCAAGTCAATGATCCCTGAAAATTACATCCAGCGTGTGATCCAGTTTGCAGAACAAGGTTTCACTGAGATTGAGTTCAAGACTTATGACACTGATTGGGATTCAGAAGCCTACATGACAGTGTCTGGCCAAAACTCAAACAACTCAGTCCGCGTGACCAACGACTTCCTTGAGCGTGTTATTGCTGAAGGTGACTGGGAATTGATTCGCCGCACCGATGGTGAAGTCAGCGACCGCATAAACGCAAAAGAACTTTGGGACAAGATCGCCTATGCTGCATGGGCATGTGCTGACCCAGGTCTGCAATATGACACCACCATCAATGAATGGCATACCTGCCCTGAAGGTGGCCGCATTAATGCATCAAACCCATGTTCTGAATACATGTTCCTTGATGATACCGCGTGTAACCTTGCGTCAATGAACCTGATGCAGTTCCGTCATGATGACAAGTCTTTCAATATTGAAGCTTATGAGCATGCCTGCCGTTTCTGGACATTGACCTTGGAAATATCTGTGCTGATGGCGCAATTCCCATCTAAGGAAATCGCGCAATTATCATACGACTACCGCACATTGGGCCTAGGTTACGCCAATATTGGCGGCTTGCTGATGGCCGCAGGTCATTCCTATGACAGTGATGAAGGTCGTGCAATCTGTGCGTCATTGACGGCGATCATGACCGGGGTTGCATATGCGACATCTGCTGAAATTGCGAGTGAGCTTGGGGCGTTTCCGCGTTACAAGGAAAACGCTGACCACATGTTGCGGGTCATGCGTAACCACCGTCGCGCCGCCCATGGTGACGCTGGCGGTTATGAAGACCTGACCGTATTACCAGTGCCGCTAAAGGCAAGTGATTGTCCTGACGCACGCCTACCTAAAGCTGCGGCAAAGGCTTGGGATAATGCACTCGCCCTTGGTGAAAAGCATGGCTACCGTAACGCCCAGTCTACCGTGATCGCGCCAACAGGCACGATCGGTCTGGTGATGGATTGTGATACAACTGGTATTGAGCCTGACTTTGCAATCGTGAAGTTCAAGAAGCTGGCCGGTGGCGGTTACTTCAAGATCATCAACCGTGTGGTGCCAGAAGCACTCAGCAATATGGGATATAAGGATGATCAAATTGATGACATCATTCGTTATGCCGTTGGCAACGGTAGCCTTGATAAGTGCCAGTCTATCAGCATCAACGCGCTGAAGGATAAAGGCTTTGGCGATGACGTGCTGGAAAAGCTGTCTGGTGCTTTGACCTCTGCTTTTGATATCAAGTTTGCTTTCAACCGTTTCACGCTTGGTGATGATTTCTGTAAAGATGTCTTGGGCTTTAATGACGACCAGTTGAATGATTTCAGCTTTGACATGTTGGCCGCACTTGGCTTCAGCAAGGATGAGATCGAGCATGCCAACACCCATGTATGCGGCGCAATGACCCTTGAAGGCGCACCACATCTGAAGGATGAACATCTGCCAGTATTTGATTGTGCCAACCCTTGTGGGCGTCTTGGCAAGCGTTTCTTGAGCGTGGATAGCCACATCACCATGATGGCAGCGGCCCAGCCGTTTATCTCTGGTGCAATTTCAAAAACCATTAATATGCCAAACAGCGCAACCGTCGAAGATTGTGGTGAGGCATATATGTTGTCATGGCGCCTCGGCATCAAGGCAAATGCACTTTACCGTGATGGCTCAAAGCTGAGCCAGCCGCTATCTGCTGCATTGGTTGATGATGAAGATCTGGACGACATGGAAGAGATTGCAGAAGCACCTGCAGCTGCACAAACTACTCAGATTGTTGAAAAGATTGTTGAGCGTTTTGTTGCAAAGCGTCATCGTCTGCCACATCGCCGTAAAGGTTACACCCAGAAAGCCGTTGTTGGTGGCCACAAGGTCTATCTGCGCACCGGCGAGTATGAAGAAGGTAAGCTGGGTGAATTGTTTATCGATATGCACAAAGAAGGTGCGGCCTTCCGTTCATTGATGAACAACTTTGCGATCGCCGTATCTATCGGCCTGCAATATGGTGTGCCGCTTGAAGAATATGTCGAAGCCTTCACCTTCACCCGTTTTGAGCCGCAAGGCATGGTGCAGGGTAATGACATGATCAAAATGTCGACTTCAATTCTGGACTATATCTTCCGTGAATTGGCCATCAGCTACCTCGACCGTACTGACCTTGGTCATGTTGATCCTGAAGACCTCGACGCTGGCACAACCGGCGCTGGTGAAAGTCAATCTGACCTTGCCCAAGCCAAGATCAGCACAGGGTTTGTCCGCAACCGTAATATCGTGATGTTACGGACCGGCACTGACAATACCCCAATGGCTGAAGAAACAGAGGTTAAGTCTGCACCAGTACAGGTGGAAACAATGTCAGCTGCGGCCACCACAACAACTGTCGCTGCAACAGGCAGTGCAGATGCTGCAACCGGTCCTGATACGGCCACCCGCGTACAGCAGGCCAAGATGCAAGGTTATGAGGGTGAAAACTGCAGTGAGTGCGGCAACTTTACCCTAGTACGTAACGGGACTTGCCTGAAATGTAACACCTGCGGGTCCACCACAGGGTGCAGTTAAGGCTGGACCTTCTGGCAAATTCCAAATAAAGAAAAAGGGCGAGACTTTTCTCGCCCTTTTTTAATTTCATGATCATGCACCACCGCAAGATCAGCCATCATGGAGACTGCTATGTCTGGAAAAATCGATGCACGCCTTGCCGAGTTAGGCATCACCCTACCTGACGCACCTGCACCCGCTGCAAATTACGTTCCTTATGTTGTCACTGGTAATCTTGTGGTTATCTCTGGCCAAGTGCCATTTATTGATGGCAAACTTGCCGCGACTGGTGTTGTGGGTGACGGTAATGCCACTGAAAAGCAGGCTATTGTGGAAGCACGCACCTGCGCCATCAACCTGCTGTCACAACTGAAAGCTGCTTGTGGCGGCAATCTGGACCGCGTTAAGCGTGTGGTTAAGCTGGGTGGTTTTGTTGCGAGCACACCTGATTTCAACATGCAGCCAAAAATCGTCAATGGCGCATCTGATCTGATGGTTGAAGTCTTTGGGTCGGAAGTTGGATCACATGCACGTTTCGCGGTCGGTGCAAGCGCATTGCCGCTGGGCTGTTTGGTTGAAGTCGAAGGTATGTTCGAAATCGACGGCTAACATGTGCCCATCACATTAGAAAAAACAATACCCATGGGCAAGATTATGGCCTTGCCCATGGCACCAAAGATGTTAAGTCATCATTATGACTTTTTTATCACACGCACCCACCATCATTGACGGTCACATTTCAAGTGACGACCTTTTGTGCATATCACAAATTTGCACATTACAGACTTGCGCATGACAGACTTGCGCATGACAGATTGGCACATCACGCTTCATGAAGACATTGCCGAGATCGGGCCCAACGATTGGGGACGGTGTGCCGGCACGCATAACCCGCTAAACAGTTATGACTTTTTGCATGCGCTTGAGGTAAGCGGTTCCGCCAATGCAGACACAGGATGGATGCCGCGCCATATATCACTAAGTGATGCAGATGGGGCGATCAAAGCGGTGATGCCGTTTTATGTGAAATCCCATTCATATGGGGAATACGTCTTTGACCATGCTTGGGCTAATGCTTGGCATCGTGCAGGCGGTGAATACTACCCCAAAGGTCAAGTGGCCGTCCCGTTTTCACCCGTGCCTGGGCGGCGGTTGATGCTGGATCCATCCTTGGAAGAACGTGAAAAGACCAATGCATTTTCAGCCCTTGCAGGTGGCGCCATCACAGCGACTGACGCGATGCAATTATCAAGCCTTCATATTACGTTCTTAACCGAGGGTGAGGCCACCGCCCTGAGTAAAGACGACCCACGCTGGATTATGCGGCAGGGGTTACAGTTCCATTGGCAGAATGACGGCTTTAAAGATTTTGACGACTTCCTTGGCTTAATGGCATCACGCAAACGGAAAACGATCCGGCGCGAACGACGTGATGCTGCGGCAGGGCTTACTTATCACCGGTTAAGCGGCGATGATATCAAGCCTCACCACTGGGATGATTTTTATCGTTTCTACTTGGCGACTATTGAAAAGAAATGGGGCGGGGCATACCTTACCCGTGCTTTTTTTGATATGATCAGCCAGCGCATGGCTGACCGTATTTTATTGGTTTTGGCTGAAGATAATGGCCGAATGATTGCAGGCGCGTTGAACTTTATTGGTGAAGATACGTTGTATGGCCGCAACTGGGGCTGCGCCGAAGAACGACCATTCTTACATTTTGAAACATGTTATTACCAAGCTATTGATTTCGCGATTGAGCGCGGATTAAAAACCGTAGAAGCTGGGGCACAGGGGCTGCATAAAGTACAGCGCGGTTATGCACCGGCATTGACCTATTCCGCCCATTATATTCCGCACCAAGATTTTGCGCGCGCCATCAATGAATTCACCCGAAAAGAGATGAAACAAATCAGCCGCGAAGCAGATGAGCTACGCGGCTGGTCACCATATCGGCAAGATAGCCAAGATATGAAATAAATTTATGCGCCTTCAGGTGTTTTGACTGTTGGCTGCTTTTTTGGTGGTGACTTTTTTGCCGCTGATTTTTTTGGCGGTACATCCGGGGCAATTGCCGTCACCATAAGACCGCGCACCACATCATCATCATCGGCAGGCTTCACATCAACATTTGCAACACCGCCATCAGTCAACCGGCCAAAGAGAAGTTCTTCTGCCAGTGGCTTTTTGACATGTTCTTGCACCACACGGCCAAGCGGACGTGCACCGTAAAGAGGTTCATAGCCACGTTCTGCAAGCCAGTCACGTGCGGCAGCTGTTAACGTGATGGTCACGCCGCGATCTGCCAGCTGAGCTTCGAGTTGCAGGACAAATTTATCAACCACTTTACGCACAATCTCTGGCGCAAGATTCGCAAACGGAATAATGGCATCAAGACGGTTTCTAAATTCTGGCGTGAAGGTTCTTTCAATCGCTTCTGTATCAGCGCCAGTATTCACCTGACGCCCAAAGCCCATGGCCTGTTTAGACAGCTGAACTGCGCCGGCATTTGTGGTCATAATGATGATGACATTACGGAAATCAATCGTCTTACCGTTATGGTCAGTCAGGCGACCATTATCCATCACTTGAAGAAGCAAGTTAAAGATATCAGGATGCGCTTTTTCAATTTCATCCAAGAGCAAGACCGCATGTGGTGTTTGATCCACGGCATCAGTCAACAGACCGCCTTGGTCAAACCCGACATAGCCCGGAGGCGCACCGATCAAACGAGAGATCGAATGACGTTCCATATATTCAGACATATCAAAACGAATGAGCTTAATGCCAAGGCTATCCGCTAATTGGCGTGCGACTTCGGTTTTACCAACACCAGTTGGGCCACTAAAGAGGTAGTTACCAACCGGCTTTTCAGGTTCACGCAAACCTGCACGTGACAGCTTGATGGCTGATGATAAGGCCGTGATCGCCTGATCTTGGCCATAAACCATACGTTGAAGGTCACTTTCAAGGCTGGCCAATGCTTGACGGTCATCACGGCTGACGCTACGCGGCGGGATGCGTGCCATGCTGGCAATAGTGGTTTCAATCTCTTTCGCACCAATGACTTTTTTACGCCGTGATGGCGGCAATAGCATTTGCGCAGAGGCTGCTTCATCAATCACGTCAATCGCCTTATCTGGCAACTTCCTGTCAGAAATATAGCGTGCAGATAACTCAACAGCAGATTTCAACGCAGCTTGCGTGAAGCGCACATCATGATGGTCTTCATAAGTTGTCTTCAGCCCTGCAAGAATTTTTATCGTGTCCGCAAGGCTTGGTTCATTCACATCAATTTTTTGGAAGCGGCGTGATAGCGCGCGGTCTTTTTCAAACCAGCTGCGGAATTCTTTATACGTGGTGGAACCGACGCAGCGCAACGTGCCTTCCTGTAAGGCAGGTTTAAGCAAATTAGATGCATCCATCGCACCGCCAGATGTTGCCCCTGCCCCAATAATAGTATGGATTTCATCAATAAACAGAATGGCTTGGTCATCATCAGCGACTTCTTGCATCACCGCCTTAAGACGTTCTTCAAAGTCACCGCGATACCGCGTGCCAGCCAATAGTGCACCCATATCCAACGAATAGATTTTTGCTTCAGCCAGCACCTCTGGCACCTGCCCGTCATTGATCTTTTTCGCCAGCCCTTCGGCAATAGCTGTTTTACCAACACCGCTATCACCCACCAATAATGGGTTATTTTTCGTACGGCGGCATAGGACTTGGATCGTCCGATCGACTTCTGCGCTGCGGCCAATAAGCGGATCAATTTTGCCTGATTTCGCCTTTTCAATAAGGTCAACGGCATAGGTTGCGAGTGCATTTTCCTTGGCGTTCACATCATCAGATGACACTTCAGCACCGCTCGCAGCTCCGCCGGCAGCATTAAAGTTTTCATTCTTAGCGATGCCGTGGCTGATATATGTCACCGCATCAAGGCGTGACATTTCCTGTTGCTGCAGCGCCCAGACGGCATGGCTTTCTTGTTCCGCAAAAAGCGCAATTAATACATTAGCGCCAGTCGCCTGTTCATGGCCAGATGACTGGGTATGGATCACCGCACGTTGCAGCACACGGTGGAAGCTGGTTGTCGGTTTTGCTTCAACCGCACCAACCGCAATAGCCGACAGCGTTTCTTCAAGATGGTTGAGCAATTCAAGGCGCAATTGGTCAATATCCACAGCACAAGCGGCGAGGACCTCTAACGCGTCACTGTCTTCAGTCAGGGCGACAAGAAGATGTTCAAGCGTGGCAAGCTCATGACCTTTTGAAGACGCAAGGTCTACAGCACGGCGGAGGGTTTCTTCAAGTTCTTGCGATAACATGCGAGGCTCCCTTACGGTCACTCTTTTTCAAGTTGCAATTGAAGCGGATGTTGATTTTTCCGCGCGATATCCATCACCTGAACAACTTTTGTCTCAGCAATTTCATACGTATATACACCGCATACCCCAACACCGCGTTTATGCACATTAAGCATGATTTGCGTGGCTTCGTCCTGTGTCTTGCGGAACACGTCCTGCAAAATCATGACAACAAATTCCATTGGGGTGTAGTCATCATTAAGCATGATGACTTTATACATTGATGGCTTTTTGGTTTTAGGCCGCGCTTTTGTGGCCAAGCCAAGGTCAGTCCCACCGCCATTATCATCTGGTGTTTTGTTATCATCATGATCTGCCTGCATCACCACGTTGCGGGTGATCCAAGGCTTATTTGGGCGGGATATACATTTAATACGATTATACATACCTAATTATATTGGCAATATTTCACGAATTGAAAGGGCTAAAGGTATAAATTTCATCATCAGCGCGTCATCACGCCACGCCCTTATGCTTGCCTAATTCAACGCAGGAGCAGTTAAAGCTGTTTTTATCAAACACCGCAGATGATGTGATATTAGATTGTACGTACACACGATATTGTGGTATTATAATAAAATTGTACGTGGTTAGAGGTTTTCTCGAGACAGATTAATGCTGATATCATGAAAACCAAATTTTTATTCCTCCCAATACTAACTCTTCTGGCTGTGGTATTTGCACCACAGCCAGTTTTTGCCCGGTATGCGTCTATCGTTGTCAACGAGACCACGGGTGATGTGTTATATTCACGTTCAGCTGATAAGCAGCTTTATCCTGCCTCACTGACTAAAGTCATGACGCTGTATTTAGTGTTTGAAGCGCTGGACGAAGGGCGCATCACCATGGACACACGCATGAAGGTAAGCCGCGTTGCAGCAGGGCGTTCACCATCTAAATTAGGGCTTAGGGTTGGCAGTACCTTAAGCGTTAAAGATGGCATTTATGCATTGGTGACAAAATCTGCCAATGATGCTGCTACTGTGATTTCCGAACATTTAGGGGGAACTGAACGCGAGTTCGCCAAAAAAATGACCCGTAAGGCCAAATCACTGGGCATGACACGCACTAATTTCCGCAACGCATCAGGCCTGCCTCATTCTAAACAGAAATCAACCGCACGTGACATGGCACGACTGGCCATTGCGATCCGCAAAGACTTTCCGCAATATTTCCATGTTTTTAAAACCACACGGTTTTCTTTCCGCGGTAAAAAATACAAAAACCACAACAAGTTATTGACGCAGTTCAAAGGTACAGACGGGATTAAAACAGGGTATATTCGTGCCTCTGGCTTTAACTTGATTGCCACTACCGAACGTAACGGCACCCGCCTTGTGGGGGTTGTGTTTGGGGGGAAAAGTGGGGCATCACGCAACAAACATATGATGTACTTGCTGAATAAGCAGTTCAATAAACTGCCGAGTTTCAAGGCACCTACAATACAGCCTGCACGCCAACGTAAGCAAGATAAAGGGGTGACCCCGCCACCGTCGAAACCACGTGTTGTGACGATAACTGCCGCCAATAACGTGACACCGCCATCAACCAAAATCATTCCACGCAGCACAGCACCAGACCTGACCACTGATCTGCCAAAGCTGGATGATCCACCGATTATTCGCGTTAGAGGCGACCAAGATTGGGGCATTCAGGTGGGCAGCTTTTCACGCCGTGCCAGCGCACATTTAGCGGCACGTAACGCACGTTATTTGGCAGAAGATTTCCTCACGCTGCGGCCTGCTAAACTGCGCGCTGTCGCGTATGGCGCTGTCACATTATGGCAGGTGCAGTTTCATGGATTTAAAGAAGATCATGCACGGCAGGCTTGTGTAGCGCTTCTTGAGTCAGGCATGGCCTGCATCGCCGTACCTGCGCCGCAAGTTTAACCATTACGCGCGTTAATCGTTATTACGCCTAGCACGAAACTCATCATCAACATGCGGGACATCATCTGGCATAGGCATAAAACCTGGATGATCATCACCAAAAATCTGCCCACCACATGCTAGACCACTTGCGTCATCAAGCGTGCCTGCTGTTATCGACATATGGCTTGATTTGAACAATTTATAAAAAAGTGACGCGCCACATTCGTGACAAAAACCACGCATTGCGATGTCTGAACTTTTATACCATTTGAGGGTATCACCAGTAATGACGATATCATCCGTTGGGGCTGCGGTAGCGGCAATGCTGGTGCCGATGGTTTTCATACAATCATAACAATGGCACAGAATCACCGGACGCAGTGCATTATTGACCACATAACGGACACCGCCACAATGGCATCCCCCTTCATGACGTTCTGTTGATGACATGACTTTTCCCCTTTTTATGTGTCTTTATGGAAACGGCACTGCAGGTGTAGTGTCAAGCTGAAACGCTATTTTCTAGCCTGTTTTAATTACGCTTTTAACACTTTTTCACCGATAGACAGGCCACCTACCAACATGTAAAATGATTGACGTACGATAATCTATAGCAAAAGACATGCTTGATTTATGATTTTTGTGCGGTATTCTAAATATGTAATTAAGTGATTTAGACCGTTTATGTTTCGGTAAAGGAGACACGCACATGACCGACCATTCCGACCGCGTTGTCCCAATACGCCCACAAGAGGCAACAGCGTCAGGCCATGCGCCTGCAGATAACGCAAATAATAAATCAGCCCGTCATAAATCAGATGGCCATAAATCTGGGCGCGGCGGTGCACGCCCCGGTGCCGGGCGCCCCAAAGGCCAAGGCCCATATGGTGAAGCGACAAAGCCTGTGCGCATCCCCGTTAGCATGGTGGATCAAGTCCTGACTTTTATCCAGAACGGGCATAAACCACTGCCGTTATTCAGCTGTTCAGTGGCCGCAGGCTTTCCTTCGCCTGCGGATGACCATTTGGAAGGCAGTCTTGATTTAAACGAACATTTGATCAGGCATCCCGCCGCTACATTCTTTGTGCGTGTTAGCGGTGATTCCATGATCAAGGCCGGTATTCATGAAGATGATATTCTGGTCGTAGACCGCAGTATTGAGCCGCGGAATGGCAAGATTATTATTGCCGCGGTTGAAGGCCAGTTGACGGTCAAGCGGTTGAATAGAGGCAGCGGCAAAACATTGCTAATGCCAGAAAATGATGCCTATGCCCCGATTGAGATTGCTGATGATAATGACATGGTGATCTGGGGTGTGGTCACAAGTGTGATCCATCAAGTCTGATCTCACCTATTTTGATTTTTTATGTGTTGAACCCTCTTTACTGTTTCAGGGCTGCTTATCTATGTCTTCATCCCCTGCCCCCTTATATGCGCTTGTGGATTGCAATAATTTCTATGCGTCATGCGAACGTGTGTTTGCACCGGCATTAAACGGCAAGCCTGTGGTGGTGCTGTCTAATAATGATGGCTGCGTCATTGCACGGTCAGATGAAGCCAAGGCTGCTGGCATCCCCATGGGCGCGCCCATGCACCAATATGCTGAACAAATGAAACGCAATAACGTCACCGTGTTTTCATCAAATTATGCCCTTTATGGTGATATGTCTGCACGGGTGATGAAATCTATGCATGCCTTCACGCCAGATGTTGAAGTCTATTCCATTGATGAAGCTTTTCTGGGGTTAAGCGGATTTGACCCCCTGATGTTGCCGCGTCATATGTCTGATATGCGCCGCGCTGTCCGGCAATGGACTGGCATTCCTGTATCGGTTGGCATTGCCCCCACCAAAACATTGGCAAAACTAGCCAACCGCATTGCTAAAAAATATACATCTGATGGTGTGTATATGATGCAGGATTCTGCGCTCATGACACGAATTCTTGGGGATATTGAGGTTGAAGATATTTGGGGAATTTCCAAGCGCTGGGGGGCACGGTTGCGGCAATTAGGCATTGGCACCGCCCTGCAATTACGTGAGGCAAGCCCACGTCAGATCAGGCAAGCATTGTCTGTGGTGGGTGAACGTATCGTGCATGAGCTGAACGGCCGACCATGCTTGATGTTGGAAGATGTGCAACCAAAGCAAACCATCATGTCATCACGCAGCTTTGGTACAATGGTCACACGACTGACCGATCTGGAGGAAGCTGTCGCCAGCTATACCGCACGTGCGGCAGAAAAATTGCGGCGGCAATCCGGACGTGCCAGTGGGCTTTATGTCTTTTTGCGCACCAATAGATTTCGCGCCAATGACCCGCAATATAGCAATGCAGCGATGATCGGATTTGATAACCCCACGAGCGATACCGCCACCTTAATCAGGGCAGCCGTAACCAGTATCCGCCAATTATATCGACCAGGATATCGCTATCACAAAGCTGGGGTGATGTTGACGGAACTGACTGATGCTGATGAAGGCCCTATGAGCCTATTGCATCCTGAACCTGAAGCTGATCGCGCCACCAAAGACAAGCGCATGGCAATGTTGGACCAAGTCAATCGTGCCATGGGGCGCGGCACATTATTTCACGCGGCAGAAGGAATCGCGCCAAACCAACAACCTAGAACCAATGCACCGCAATTTAAAATGATCACACCACCTGCCAAGCGCACCAAGATCATCGGCACTGAACGCTGGCGCATGCGCGCACAGCATAAATCACCGTCCTACACAACGAATTGGCATGAATTGGCCGTGGTGCGCTAGCCGCATTAACCTTAGTTATATGGGGCAAATATAGGCGGCAATATAGGGCCAAATATTAATTAACGCGGCAGTTCAGTTTCCACCAGCCGCGCCCAGTAACTGGCCCCGATCGGCAATAATTCATCATTAAAGTCATAACCGGTATTGTGCAGCATCATGCCTTGACCACCTTTACCTGCACCAAGCCAGATATATGCACCAGGGCGTTCTTCTAGCATGTATGAGAAGTCCTCAGAAGCCATAGATGGCGGGGCATCAAAAATCACCGCATCCGTGCCAATAACATCCGTCATCACGTCAGCCGCACGTTCAGCTTCGGCCACATGATTGATGGTGGGCGGGTAGCCCGCTTCCCAACGGAAATCAATGCTGCATTCATGAGCAGCGGCCACCTGCGCAGCAATATGCTGAATTTGTGCTTGAATAAAAGCACCAGTTTCACGGCTGACATAGCGGGCGGTACCCATCAAGGATGCGGTATTTGGTATCACGTTATGGGTAGAACCGGCGTGAAATTGCGTGACCGAAACCACGGCAGGATCAAGCGGATCAACGCGCCGCGATACAATGGTTTGCAATGATTGCACCACCGCCGCACCAGCCGCGATCGTATCGATCGTGGTATGCGGCATAGCTGCATGACCACTTTTGCCTTTAATATCAATTTCAAACATATCTGCAGCTGCCATGGACGGGCCACGCTGAACCACCACTTTGCCAACATCAACACCAGGCCAGTTATGCATACCCCATACCGTGTCGACGTCAAAAGAGGTGAAAAGACCGTCATCAATCATGACCTTGCCGCCACCGCCGCCTTCTTCGGCAGGTTGGAAAATTAACACAGCAGTACCATCAAAATTGCGGGTTTCAGCAAGGTATTGCGCCGCCCCCAATAGCATCGTCGTATGGCCATCATGGCCACAAGCATGCATCCGGCCATCAAATTGAGATTTATGTTCAAATTCGTTTAATTCTGTCATGGGCAGGGCATCAATATCAGCCCGCAACCCAATTTTGCGATCACTATCACCTTGGCCGCGAATAATGCCGACCACACCAGTTGTCGCCATACCACGATGCACTTCGACACCAAAACTTTCTAGCTTTTCGGCAATAAAGTCAGCCGTGAAATGTTCTTCAAACCCTAATTCAGGATGTGCATGCAGCGTCCGGCGCCAGGCGGTCATTTCATCATGTCGGTCGGCAATCGTGTTGAATACGGGCATCACATTCTCCTATCGGTGCTATGTCATAACTATATCGCAGACGAGGCAGATGACAACCGTTCTGCATAGCGGTAAAAATTGTCGCATTCCTGTGATAATGGCGATAATTGCGGTCTGAATTTGTATAAAATATGCTATGGGTAAGGCGTTGGAATATAACCCAGCTTTGTAATGTCGCACCGCTCCTAACTGGTGTCGCGGATAAGACATGCAAAATATACGAAATAAGGCATGTTTATGCCTTAAAATATAAGAATCGCAACTTGTCATTACACGTTTGTTCGAGTGGAGAGATGAATGGCACAACATCCTGATCGCGGTCTACGTGGCCTGCCTGGCGGCAAGCCAAAATATTCGATTTTCTCTCTGGCGCGCAATGCAATGTCTTACCATCAAGACTGGCAACGCGCTTGGCGTGCACCAGACCCTAAAAAGGAATATGATGCTGTGATCATCGGCGGTGGTGGGCATGGCCTTGCGACAGCGTATTACCTTGCCTCAGTCCATGGTATGACGAATATTGCAGTGGTGGAAAAAGGCTGGCTTGGCGGCGGTAACACCGGCCGCAACACCACCATTATCCGGTCCAACTATATGTGGGATGAGTCCGCAGCGATTTATGACCATGCGCTTAAGCTGTGGGAAGGGCTGACGCAGGATGTGAACTTTAACATGATGTTCTCGCAGCGCGGTGTGTTGACAATCGCCCATAGCTGGGGTGAGCTGCGTGAGATGTCACGCCGTGTCCATGCGATCCGCCTTAACGGCGTTGATAGTGAAGTCATGACCCCTGACGAGATCAAAAAATTAGTGCCATTGATCAATATTGATCAAAACATTCGCTACCCTGTCATGGGCGGTTTTTTGCAGAAACGCGGCGGGACCGCACGTCATGATGCTGTTGCATGGGGTTATGCCCGTGCGGCAGATGACTTGGGCGTTGATATTATCCAAAACTGTGAAGTGACGGGCATTAAACGTGCTGGCGATCATGTCGAAGGCATTGAGACAACCCGCGGTTTTATCAAGGCTAAAAAAGTGGGCTGTGTGGTTGCAGGGCATTGTTCTGTGCTTGCGGGCATGGCAGATATTCGCCTGCCCATCGCATCACGTCCATTGCAGGCGCTAGTGTCTGAACCTATTAAGCCTGAACTTGATACCGTGATTATGTCCAATGCGGTGCATATGTATATTAGCCAGTCCGATAAAGGTGAGATGGTGCTTGGTGCTGGGGTTGATAAATACAATTCTTACGCACAGCGTGGATCATTCCCTGTGCCAGAACACATGATCGCGGCAGCGGTTGAACTGTTCCCGATCATGTCACGCTTGCGGATGCTGCGTCATTGGGGCGGCATTGTTGACACCTGTCCTGATGCATCACCCATCATTTCCAAAACTGATGTGAAGGGGCTGTACTTTAACTGTGGTTGGGGTACGGGGGGCTTTAAGGCAACGCCTGGTTCTGGCCATGTGTTTGCAGACCTTATCGCCAATGATCGCCCAAACAAGATCGCCGCCCCATATACGCTGGACCGTTTCCAAACAGGTCTGTTGATTGACGAGCACGGCGCTGCCGGTGTTGCCCACTAATCCCGCGTTACTGGAGAGTTGAAATGTTAAACATTGAATGTCCATTTTGTGGTGAACGTGAGGAACACGAGTTCACCTGTGGCGGTGAAGCACATATTCTGCGTCCGCTGGCTGAAAACAGCATCACTGACCATGAGTTTGGTGAATACCTGTTTCTGCGTGACAACCCAAAAGGTGTCTTTCTAGAACGTTGGCGTCACGCGGCAGGCTGCCGCCGTTGGTTTAACATGGTGCGTGACACCGTGAGCCATGAAATTATCGAGATTTATCCAATGGGTGCATTACCAACATCTGATGCCGGCCTTGCCGCCTATAAGGAAAGTTGGCGACGGAAGACTGCGGCAGAGGCTGCGGCAGTGGTGGCGGCAACACCAGCTAAAGCCAAGAAATCTGCGTCGAACAGTTCTTCAACAACTACATCAACAACTACATCGAAGACTACATTTAAGACTTCTGGGGCATAGGGGCGATATTATGTTTAAATCTTCTACACCCAAGACACCAACGATAAAAACACCTATTGGCGGCGACATGCGCACGGCCGAAGGAGGCCGCATTGATCGTTCTAAGCCCATCACGTTTACTTTTGACGGTAAAGCGTATTCAGGCTTTGAAGGTGACACACTAGCATCTGCATTGATTGCCAATGGCGTGCATCTGGTGGGGCGTTCATTTAAATACCACCGTCCACGCGGTATTGTAACAGCAGGTAGTGAAGAACCTAATGCGCTGATCCGTCTTGGCGAAGGTGCACGGATTGAACCGAATATCCGGGCCACGCAAATTGAACTTTACCCTAACTTAAAAAGCGAAAGCCAGAACCGCTGGCCATCACTTAGCTTTGATATCGGCGCAATCAATTCTGTTTTCCATCGCCTGTTGCCGGCAGCGTTTTATTATAAGACGTTTATGTGGCCTGCCAGCATGTGGATGACGTATGAACATTTCATTCGTAAGGCTGCTGGTCTTGGAAAAGCAGCTGAAGACCATAATGACCCTGACCGTTATGAGAAAACCAACGCACATACTGACATTCTTATTGTCGGCGGCGGTGCATCAGGTTTGATGGCGGCATTAACAGCAGGGCGTGCAGGTGCACGTGTTATGCTGGCCGAAGAACAGAATGAATTTGGCGGTTGGTTGCTTAGTGAACAAGATGTTCTGATTGATGGCGTATCTGCTGATGCGTGGATTGCCGCAACCATGGCAGAGCTTGAAGCCATGGATAACGTCACCATGCTCAAGCGCACCACAGCTTTTGGCTATATGGACCACAACTACATCACATTGATGGAACGTGTCACGGACCATTTGGGTGAAACACCTGCACATATGCCGCGTCAACGTATGTATAAAATACGCGCAAAAGAAGTGGTCTTGGCGCAAGGCAGCCATGAACGCCCATTAGTCTTTGGCGGCAACGACCGTCCAGGCGTGATGTTGTCATCTGCGGTGCGTTCTTACATTAACCGCTATGGCGCAATCCCGGGCCGGCGCGCCATTGTAACCACCAATAATGATGATGCATATCGTACGGCTTTCGCACTTGCGGATGCCGGCGTTTTTGTTCGCGCTATTGTTGATATGCGGGCATCTGCAGCAACGCCACTTGTTGCTGAAGCCATGCGCCGCGGGATTGAGGTTCATACCTCACACGCTGTTGTTGAGGCAGAAGGCACACGCCATGTTGGGCGGGTGAAAATTGCACGTATCAACCCAAAAGACGGCAAGATTACAGGTGATCCGTTCTACTATGATTGTGATCTGGTGGCGATGTCTGCTGGCTTCACGCCGATTGTGAACTTGCATTCACAATCACGCGGCAAGCTGGATTGGGATGACAAACAATTATGCTTCCGCCCATCCACATACCACGAAGCGTCACAATCAGCTGGCGCGTGTAATGGTGTATTTGACTTAGCCGATGCCATGACAGATGGTGCCAACGCAGCTGCACAAGCATTGGGCCGAATGGGCAAAGACGGCACTGCCGCGGCCGTGCCATCTATTGATGCACCTATCCAAGATTACGCCCCACTCGCGTTGTGGAAAGTTGTATCAGATGCAAATCCGGGTGCAGGACCAAAGGCATTTATTGATTTCCAGAACGACGTCACCGCAAGTGATATTAAACTTGCGGTCCGTGAAGGTTACCATTCCGTCGAACATGTTAAGCGTTACACCACTAACGGCATGGCGACCGATCAGGGCAAGATGTCAAACATCAACGCGCTGGGCATTATTGCTGATGAACTGGATGATAAAATCCCTAATGTTGGCACCACCACGTTCCGCATGCCATATACACCAGCATCATTTGGCGGCATTGCCGGACGTGATATCAAACATCTATTTGACCCGATCCGTGGTACACGCACGGATGATTGGCACCGTGCACAAGGTGCTGAATTTGAACATGTCGGGCAGTGGATGCGTGCATGGTATTATCCGCATGGCGATGAAACTATGGATGAAGCCGTTCAGCGTGAAGTCAAAGCTGCACGCACAACGGCAGGTCTTCTGGATGCATCTACACTTGGTAAGATCGATATTCGCGGCAAAGATGCTGCGGAATTCCTGAACCGTGTTTACACTAATGCATGGCTTAAACTGCCTGTAGGCCGTTGCCGTTATGGGTTGATGCTGAAAGACGACGGCATGGTGATGGATGACGGCGTGACGTCGCGCCTTGGTGAAAACCATTTCCACATGACCACCACCACCGGCGGTGCCGCAGGTGTGCTGGACTGGCTTGAAGAATGGCATCAAACTGAATGGCCAGAACTTGATGTCTACATGACCAGCGTTACAGAACAATGGTCTGTGGCAACCTTGTCTGGGCCAAATGCCAAGAAAATCATGCAAAAACTGGGATGTTCAATCAGCCTAGATGATGACAACCTGCCGTTCATGTCATTTAAAGATGCAACCTTGGCAGGTCTGCCTGTTCGCATCTTCCGCATTTCCTTTACTGGTGAGTTGAGCTACGAGATCAACACACCTGCACGGCTTGGCCTTGCACTGTGGAAAAACTTGATGGAAGCCGGCAACGAATTCGGCATCACACCATATGGCACCGAAGCAATGCACGTTCTGCGTGCAGAAAAGGGCTTCATCATTGTGGGGCAAGAAACAGATGGCTCTGTTACCCCGCAGGACCTTGGCATGGATTGGATTGTTTCAAAGACCAAGCCTGACTTCATTGGCAAGCGTGCATTGGCACGTGACTCCATGGCGCTTGATAACCGCAAGCAATTGGTCGGTTTGATTACTGAAGATCCGAAAGACGTGATCCCAGAAGGTGCCCATGCGGTACTTGACCCTAACCAACCCATGCCAATGGACATGTTGGGGCAAGTGACATCATCCTATTATTCACCAAATCTAGGTCATTCTATTGCAATGGCGCTCCTGAAAGGTGGTCATGCGATGAAGGGCCAAACGGTCTATTTCCCATCCATTAAGGGTGAAAAGACCATCAAAGCCACTATTACTGATACCGTGTTCTATGATCCAAAGGGAGAGCGGCTCAATGGTTAAGCTGAAAAATATTCCTGGCCTTGGTGCCCTTCATGGCAAACCTGCAGATAGCGCTCCACAGCATAGCAATTCAAGCGGAACGGTGATGATCATTGATCTGGGGCTTATGGATAAGATCAACCTGCGCACAAGCCTTGATAATGCGGTTGTGCGGGCAGCACTTAAGCATGCGGTGGGTACTGACTTGCCTGAAGCCTATAACACCGTAAATGTTGCCGGTGACCGTTCTATCATCTGGCTTGGCCCTGATGAATGGATGATCATTAGCGAAAATGGCGCAAATGATGAGATTATTGCGGCCGTTGATACACCTGAGGCAGGCCATGTTGCGGTGGTTGAGGTTTCAGATGCACTTGGCATTCTGGCAATTTCAGGCGCCCATGCGCGTGATGTATTGGCCAAGCATTGTGCGATTGATTTTCATCCATCAGCCTTTAAGAAAAATATGGCGGCACAAAGCTTTATGTCACATGCAGGGGTTACGATCACCTGTACTGGCGATGATAGCTTTATGGTTATTGGGCGCACCAGCTTCATGCCATATCTGCTGGACTTGATCAAAGATGCATCACTTGAATATGGATTTGACTATAAGCCAGCGGCGTAACGCCAACAGCTAGGCACAAAAAAACCGGGGCTTATGTCCCGGTTTTTTCATGACGTTTAGTTGAATATTAAAACTCAGAATCTGGAAGCTCTTCCATACGCTTGGCTTTAAACTCCTGCAATGCTTCATCAATAGCAGGGTCAAGATCAGGGGCTTCATATTCTGCCAACATCTGACGTGCACGATTTTCTGCACGCTGTGCACTTTCAATAGCACCTTCGGATGACCACTGTTCATATGTTGTGTTATCGGCAAGGTCTGAACGCCAGAACGCATCTTCGAAGTTACGCTGGGTATGTGAAGAGCCGAGGAAATGCTGGCCAGGGCCAGTTTCACGAATAGCATCCATCGCTTGCCCATTTTCGCTGACGTCAATACCGCCAACCATACGCTGCATCATGGATAACTGGTCAGCATCAAGCAGCAGTTTACGGAAGTCAGACACAAGCCCGCCTTCCATCCAGCCCGCCGCATGCAAGACGAAGTTAACACCGCCCATCACCGTTGGGGTAATGGTATGTGATGATTCATATGCTGCCTGCGCATCAGCAGTTTTAGAACCTGTTAGTGAGCCGCCAGAACGGAAAGGTACACCAAGACGGCGGGCAAGTTTTGCACAACCAAGCAACACATTCGCAGGTTCTGGCGTACCGAAGGTAGGCGCACCTGTTTGCATTGACATGGACGATGCAAATGACCCAAAGACCACTGGTGTGCCTGGATTGATCAATTGCGCAAAGGCAATGCCGCTCATGGCTTCGGCAAGTGTTTGTGCCAATGTGCCTGCAACGGATACAGGTGACATTGCACCTGCCAAAATAAACGGTGCCGTAATGACAGCCTGACCATTGCGCGCATATGCTTTAAGCGCACCAAGCATCGTGTCATCCCATGTCATCGGAGAGTTAGCATTAATCAAGCTGATCATGACCGCGTTGTTGTTCACAAAATCCTCACCAAAAAGGATTTTGGACATATCAATGCTATCCTGAGCACGTTCTGCTGACGTTACCGAACCCATGTAAGGCTTGTCTGAATACTTCATATGTGTGTACAGCATCTCAAGGTGACGCTTTGGCACAGGAAGATCCACAGGTTCACACACTGTCCCACCTGAATGATGCAGGCCAGGGTGCATATAAACCAATTTTACGATATTCCGAAAATCTTCGATGGTGGCGTAACGTCGCTCACCTTCAAGGTCACGAATAAATGGAGGGCCGTAAACCGGTGCAAACACGGTATTATTGCCGCCAATTTGAACAGAACGATCAGCATTTCGGGCAAATTGTGTAAACTCAGACGGTGCTGTTTCACAAAGTTTACGGCACATTCCACGTGGGAAATGCACCCGTTCCCCCTTAACATCAGCGCCTGCATCTTTCAGAATTTGGAGCGCTTCAAGATCATCTTTAAATTCAATCCCAACCTCTTCAAGGATGATTTCAGCATTGTTTTCGATAATTTCTGCTGCTTCATCCGTCAAGATATCCATCACCGGCACTTGACGGGTGATATATGGCTTCGATTGTGCGCCGGATGCCGCACGCAATGCGCGGCGTGCATCACGACCACCGCCACCACGGCGAGACTTACGTTCTGTTGCTGCTTGTTCTGTCATGCTTCTTGCCTATCTTTTTATCAAATTCAAGGTTGGGGGTTATGCACGAAGACAATTATTGTCTGGGTCAAATGGGCTTTCTTCAACAATCACTGTTTTGTAGCGCTTACCAAGAATATCAATTTCAAATTCAGTGCCGACAGTATCCAATGATGGCGGCACCATGGCCATGGCCAAAGACTTACCAACGCGGAAACCATAGTTACCTGAGGTGGCACGGCCTACCATTTTACCTTCATGATAAATTGGGTTGCCGCCAAGCGCATCTGCATCATCAACATCAAAAATCTCAAGCGTGACAAGGCTGTTATCAAAACCTTTTTGCTGCCATGAAACCAAGCTGTCACGTCCAATAAAGTCACCTTTATTTGGAATAACAAATCGTTCCAGATGTGATTCAAATGCTGCATATTCGATGGAAAGTTCAGTGCCAACCATACGGTATGACTTTTCCATGCGCATGCTATCCATAGCTCGGATACCAAATGGCTTAATGCCAAGGTCTTTGCCAGCGTCCATCAATGCATCAAAAATGTGGTTCTGATATTCGATCGGGTGATGAAGTTCCCAGCCAAGCTCACCAACGTAGTTAACGCGGGCCGCCAATGTTGGTGCATGCCCAACATCAATCCACCGTGATGACAACCATGGGAAGGCTTCATTAGAGAAATCATACCGGCGGCTGACACGTTCCATCAGTTCACGTGACTTAGGACCAGCCACCACCAACACACCAACACCATTGGTGATGTTTGTAAATTGAACAGAACCATCTGTTGGCATATGCTTGCGCAGCCAGTCATGGTCAACAGCCTGCAATGCACCCGCAGAAACCAGATAGAAGCTGGTGTCATTTTCACGAATGATCGTGAATTCAGAATGAACACCACCTGATGGTGACAACGCATGACAAAGGTTTACACGGCCAACTTTCTTTGGAATACGGTTTGCGATGACGCGGTCCAAAAATTCTTCTGCACCAGGGCCGGAAATACGGCATTTCGCAAATGCAGACATATCTAGAAGGCCAACATTTTCTGTCGTGTTCTTCACTTCATTACCGATATGTTCAAACCAGTTTGAACGGCGGAATGACCAATGGTCTTCTTGGGGCACGCCTTCGGGGGCGAACCAATTTGGACGTTCCCAGCCAAATTTAGCACCAAAGACAGCACCAAGTGCTTTCATACGATCATAACAAGGTGCGGTCCGCAGCGGACGTGCAGCTTCACGTTCTTCATCCGGGAAATGCGTGACAAAAACATTGGCATAAGCTTCTTCGTTTTTGTCGATCAAATAACTTTCAGTTGCGTAATTGCCATAACGACGCGGATCAACACCTGACATATCAACTGTCGGCTCACCTTCGACGATCCATTCTGCTAGCTGCCAACCGGCACCACCTGCGGCAGTAACACCAAAGGAATGCCCTTCAGACAACCAAAAATTCTTAAGGCCCGGTGCAGGTCCAATAATAGGATTGCCATCAGGGGTATAGGCGATAGCACCGTTATAGACTTTCTTCACGCCGACTTCACCGAATACAGGCACACGGAACATGGCAGATTCAATGTGATCTTCAATACGCTCTAGATCTTCTTGGAAAAGTTCATATTCACTATCATCAGAAGGACCATCCACATAACAAACTGGTGCGCCTTCTTCATAAGGACCAAGGATAAGACCGCCTGCTTCTTCACGCATATACCAGCCGTTATCACTGTCACGTAGCACGCCCATTTCCGGCAAGCCATCAGCATGACGCGCTTTAATATCTGGATGCGGTTCTGTCACAATGTATTGGTGTTCAACAGGAATAACCGGCACATTAAGGCCAACCATTGCGCCTGTTTTACGCGCAAAGTTACCTGTACATGACACCACATGCTCACAAGTAACAACGCCTTGGTCAGTGGTCACTTCCCATTCACCATTAGCATTTTGTTTGATGCCTTCAACCGTGGTGTTACGGTAGATCGTAGCGCCCATATCACGCGCGCCTTTAGCCATGGCTTGGGTCAAATCAGCAGGCTGAATATATCCATCACCTACGTGCTGAATAGCACCAAGCAAACCTTCAGTATTACAAAGTGGCCATGCTTCTTTAACTTCTTCGGGGGTCAGACGCTTTACATCAACACCAATCGTATCCGCAACACCAGCATATTGCATATATTCATCCCAACGATCCTTGGTGGATGCAAGGCGGATATTAGATACGTTCCGGAAACCAACATTCATGCCAGTTTCTTTTTCAAGCTCTTGATAAAACTTAACTGAATATTTATGCACCTGCCCAACAGAATAGGACATGTTGAAAAGTGGCAACAGACCTGCGGCATGCCATGTTGACCCAGAGGTCAATTCTTTCCGTTCGATTAGGATGCTGTCTGTCCAACCTTTTTTGGCCAGATGATAAAGCATGGAAACGCCAACGACACCACCACCGATTACAACTGCACGAGCTTGTGTTTTCATCACTCTTTCCCCGTTTTCCAACATGAATTCTATTTGCGTTTAAATTAACCCACTATCGCATTGCTTGCCGATAAATCACTCGGCTTAAAGGCCATAAACACAATAATAAGTTATCAAATTCAAAAGGGTTTAGCGTCCATCAAACGACCATATCATGTCAAAAATGACACACCCATTAACCCAGTTTTGCCAAATACGACCCTTGTTATTTGCTTATGGACATAACCGTGTTGCCGTCCATTCACCATCAGCTTTTACAAAGCGGAAACGGTCATGTAGGCGCGATTCACCATCAATCCAAAACTCAATTTCATGAGGTAACAAGCGATATCCGCCCCAATAGGGTGGCCGTGGTGGGTTTTCAGGATATTCAGCGGTAAAACGTTCAACTTCTGCTGCTAATACGTCACGACTTTCAAGAGGACTTGATTGATCAGAAGCCCACGCCCCAATCCGACTGCCATAGGGGCGAGAGTTGTAATAGTCATCAGTTGTTTGGTCATCAATCCGCTCAATCTTGCCCACAAGTCGAATTTGACGGCGCAATGATTTCCAATGAAAACACATCGCAGCTTTTTGCGTGGTATCAAGCTCACCTGCTTTGCGGCTGGTAAAGTTGGTATAGAAATGAACCGCGTCTTCATCTCGGCCTTTCATCAGCACCATGCGAACAGAGGGAAAGCCATCTTCGCTAACCGTTGCAAGCGCGACGGCATTTGGGTCATTAATTTCGGTTTCGGCGGCATCAGCCATCCAACGTTCCATCAGGTCAAAAGGTGCGTCGCCGCGTGGGTCAAACATGGTGATATCCTTATCCAGTGCGCAATTATTAGCTGTCCTCATAACTTAAGCGCATCATCAGTAAAATCAAAGGTGATGGGACATAATGGCGCGTTATTTTACGAAACCACAAAAATTTGCCACAAAACAGACATGATCCACGCCATATGATGAAAATTGATAGTAAAACCACATTTCAAAATTAGAAACTTATCAATTTTTATGTTAAATAAAGGCAGTAGTTTTAAATGGGACCGTTTAGTATGAAAAAGTTCAATTTCTCCCTAACCAGCTTTAGCGCCACGATTGGGCTTGCCGCAACATTAGCCGCACCTATGCCCGCAATGGCAAGTCAAACCTCGGTTAAGACCGTGATCGGCAATGTCAGCAATGTTGAGGTATTGACCCAAACATATGTGCGCAAAACACCTGTTGAGCAAAAAGTTTGCACCACCGAAGACGTGCCTATTTATGAAGAAGCACAAGGTGGCGATGAACTTGGCGGATTAATCATTGGTGGCCTTCTTGGTGCGGCTGTTGGTAATTCGGTTAGTGGCGCTGACGGCGCGGGCACAGCAGGCGCTGTTGCTGGTGCCCTAATTGGCCGTGATCAAGCAAAAAAACAAAAAACCACAGGTAAGATTGTCGGGTATCGTCAACAAGATGTTTGTGAAATCCAAAAATCTGTTCGTGAAGAACGTGTTGAAGAAGTCACCGGATATCGCCTGAGCATCACGGTTGGTGGTGATACGGTTAAGCTGAAGACAAAGCGCAGTTATGATGTTGGTGATGAAATTGAAATTCGCCAACAAACAACCTATTCGCTTAATTAACAGGCAACATAGCCTATAAAAGCCAATATGTGTGCATATTAGAATGCATCATGCAACTGAGGCCACCCTTGCGGTGGCCTTGATATTTAGTGTAGGTTAATCAACAGATTAAGCGTGAACAACGCACAGATACAAATCACAGGTGTAAAATGACATCATCAAACATTCTTGCAGGTAAACGCGGTTTAATCATGGGCGTTGCAAATGATCGCTCAATAGGCTGGGGCATTGCATCTGCGGCCGCAAATGCTGGCGCAGAACTTGCCTTCACCTTCCAAGGTGAAGCACTGGAAAAGCGTGTGCGCCCACTGGCCGAAAGTGTTGGTTCTGACATGGTGATGCCATGTGACGTATCGGATGAAGCCAGCATGGATGCGGTTTTTGCCAATCTTGAAGAAAAATGGGGCAAAATTGACTTCCTAGTTCATGCCATTGGTTATTCTGATAAAGAAGAATTGAAAGGCCAGTATGTTGATACAAGCCGAAACAATTTCATGAACACCATGGATATTTCAGTGTATTCCTTCACCGCGGTTGCGCGACGTGCTGCTGCCATCATGAATGATGGGGGGTCTCTGTTGACCTTAACCTATTATGGGGCTGAACGTGTGATGCCACATTACAATGTGATGGGTGTAGCAAAAGCAGCATTAGAAGCATCTGTACGTTACCTTGCGGTTGATTTAGGGGGACGCGGCATTCGGGTGAACGGCCTTTCTGCAGGACCAATGAAAACACTGGCCGCATCTGGCATTGGTGATTTCCGCTATATCTTGAAATGGAACGAATATAACTCACCATTGAAGCGCAATGTGACATTGGATGATGTAGGCGGTGCAGGTATTTACTTGATATCTGACCTATCAAGCGGTGTTTCAGGTGAAACGCACCATGTGGATTGTGGCTATCACGTCGTTGGGATGAAGGCCGTTGATGCGCCAGATATCTCCACCGTCTAGCAACTGATCATTAGGGATATCTTCTGATGGCTGATAATAGCTTCGGCAAAAACTTTCGCTTTACCACTTTTGGTGAAAGCCATGGCCCTGCCATTGGCTGTATTGTTGATGGGATGCCGCCGATGATCGCCCTGACAGAAAATGACATTCAGCCTTATCTGGATCGGCGCAAACCAGGCACATCACGTTTCGTGACGCAGCGCAAAGAAGCTGATCAAGTAAAGATCATGTCCGGTGTATTTGACGGCAAAACAACCGGCACGCCTATAATGTTAATGATCGAAAACACCGACCAACGATCCAAGGACTATGGTGATATTGCGCAAAGCTATCGGCCAGGCCATGCTGATTTTACCTATATCGAAAAATATGGCATTCGTGATTATCGTGGTGGTGGCCGGTCATCTGCGCGTGAGACAGCATCTCGTGTTGCCGCAGGTGCGCTTGCCATGAAAGTCCTGCATGAACGGCTGGGGCAGGATGTCAAAATCCGCGGTGCCGTTACACAAATCGGCCCTCATCAAATCAACCCTGACCATTGGGATTGGGATCAAGTTAGCGAAAACCCATTCTTCTGTCCTGATAAAGATGCAGCACGCCAGTGGGAAAATTTCCTTGATGAAACACGCAAAGCAGGATCATCAGCAGGGGCCGTGATTGATGTGATCGCCGAAGGTATTCCTGCCGGATTAGGCGGCCCAATTTATGGCAAACTTGATGCCGAATTAGCATCCGCCATGATGTCAATCAATGCGGTTAAAGGTGTTGAAATTGGCAGTGGCTTTGATCTGGCCCATATCCTAGGCAGTGAAGCTGGTGATGAAATGATGATGGGCGATGATCAGGCACCATATTTTGCCAGCAATCATGCCGGCGGCGTGCTGGGCGGCATTTCTACAGGCCAACATATTGTTGCCCGTTTCGTGGTTAAGCCAACATCATCCATCCTAACGCCGCGCAAATCCATTAATGAAGCAGGCGAAGAGGTTGACGTGGTGACCAAAGGTCGCCATGACCCTTGTGTTGGTATTCGCGCTGTGCCTATTGGGGAAGCGATGATGGCGATTGTGCTGGCAGACCAACTGATGCGCCATGAAGCGCAATGTGGCCCTATTAAGGGTGGTCCTATTAAGGGCTAATCTGCTGCTGGTTTATCCGCAACGATAATAAATTCTTTATTACCTTCTGGGCCTGTAATCGGTGACGGTACAATACCGCGTACATGCCAGCCCATGTCATCAGTAAGCCATGCAGCAATATCATCTTGCACCGCTTGATGCAGCATCGGATCACGAACGACACCGCTTTTACCAACATCACCGCGACCTACCTCGAATTGTGGCTTAATCAATGCGGCCAGCACCGCCCCCGGGCGCGTTAGTGCCATGCTAGCGGGTAGGACTTTTTTCAGCGAAATGAAGGATGCATCACACACAACAAGATCAATAACATCAGGAATATCTTCGGCGGTTAGGTGACGAGCATTGGTTTTTTCCATGACCACCACACGGTCATTTGTCCGAAGCCCCCAATCAAGCTGACCATGGCCAACATCAACCGCATATACCTTTGCCGCCCCATGGCGCAGCATGACATCTGTAAAACCGCCAGTGCTGGCGCCAACATCAATCGCGATGAAACCGTCCGCCATAAGCCCTTTATAATGGTCAAATGCCGCAGCAAGTTTCAGCCCACCCCTGGAGACATAAGGATGACCTTTTCCCTTAAGGCGAATAGCACAATCCTCGGGCACTTTCTGCCCTGGCTTTGTATGAGGTTGATCATTAACAAGCACCAAGCCGGCAATGATCATGGCTTGAGCTTTCTCTCGGCTGGGGGCTAAGTCACGCTGGAACAACAACACATCAAGGCGTTCTTTACCCACCTTTTTTGGTTTTTTTGGTGGTGATATATCAGTCATGTTCAGATTGGTCAGTTAGGAACGGCGCGCGGCGGTAATGGCTGCCACATCAAGGCCCAATAAGGAAGCCGCCATTTCAGTGATGGCATCAACATCAAGCCCAGCATCAACCATCTGACCATCTTGAGATGCATGGTCTATCAATCGGTCTGGCACTGTCATCACACGGATAGCTTTACCATGATCCGCCAGCCCTGAATTATGGATGAATTGTATGACATGTGCAGAAAAACCGCCAGCACTTCCTTCTTCCACAATCACCATACTATCATGGGATTTTAAGATGCGGGCAATCATATCCGTATCTAGTGGCTTGGCAAACCGAGCATCAGCAACCGTTATTTCTGCGCCATGCGATGACAATATTTCTGCCGCATGTAAGGCATCTTGGAGCCGTGTGCCGATAGAGAGAATAGCAAGGCGTTCGCCACCTTTAACAATACGGCCTTTACCGATTTCAAATGGCGTAATGTTTTCAGGTATTGGCACGCCAACACCTTCACCACGTGGATAGCGGAAAGCCGACGGTACATCATCAATTGCAGCCGCAGTCGCCACCGCAATGGAAAGTTCAGCTTCATCAGACGGCGCCATGACCACCATATCAGGAAGGCATGTCATATAGGCCAAGTCATAAACACCTGCATGGGTTGCCCCATCAGCACCAACAAGACCAGCACGGTCAATCGCAAAGCGAACAGGCAGTTTTTGTAACGCAACATCATGAACAACTTGATCATAACCGCGCTGTAAGAAGGTTGAATAAATCGCGCAAAACGGCTTCATGCCTTCCGTGGCAAGGCCTGCGGCAAAGGTCACCCCATGTTGCTCGGCAATGCCAACATCAAAACTGCGGGTTGGGAAGCGTTCCGCAAATTTATTGATGCCAGTACCAGATGGCATGGCCGCGGTAATCGCCACGATTTTATCATCTTGTTCTGCTTCTTTGATCAGCTGGCTGGCAAAAGCATTAGTGTAACTTACGGCGTTAGACGCTGCTTTTTTCTGTTCGCCTGTGATCACGTCAAATTTTGGTACAGCGTGGTATTTTTCACCACTTTCTTTTGCAAATGGGTGACCTTTACCTTTTTCCGTCACCACATGAAGCAATACAGGGCCGTCATAAACACCGTCCCGAAGATTTTTCATGATCGGTAATAATTGATCAAGATCATGCCCATCTACCGGACCAATATAAAAAAACCCAAGCTGTGAAAAGATCGTAGATGACCCGACAAAGCCCCGCGCCATTTCTTCTGCACGTTTGGCGGTACGTTCAACTTCTGCTGGAAAACGGCTTGCGACTTGTTTTGCTAGCTCACGAATTGAATGAAACGGCTGTGATGAAATAAGTTGGCTCAGGTAAGACGACAATGCACCAACAGCAGGACCGATAGACATGTCGTTATCATTCAGCACCACCACCATTTTAGAATTCATGCTGCCCGCATTATTCATAGCTTCATACGCCATGCCGGCGCTCATCGCGCCATCACCAATCACTGCGATAACATTATTTTTTTCGCCCTTCAGGTCACGCCCAACGGCCATGCCAAGTCCAGCAGAAATTGAGGTGGAAGAATGCCCCGCACCAAATGGGTCGTATTCAGACTCAGTCCGTTTGGCAAAGCCTGAAAGACCACCTTCTTGACGGATGGTGCGGATACGGTCACGCCTCCCCGTAAGAATTTTATGAGGATAAGCTTGGTGGCCCACATCCCAAATAATTTTATCTTCCGGCGTATTAAAGGTGTAATGAAGTGCGACTGTTAGCTCAACAACACCAAGGCCAGCACCCAAATGCCCACCAGTGCGCGACACAGCATCAATTGTTTCTAGACGTAGTTCGTCTGCAACCGCTTTCATGCGACTTTCAGGCAACTGCCGGAGCAAGTCCGGTGTTGGAGCTTTGTCCAGATTTGGGGTCTTCATTACTTTTCCTTCATAGCGTCAATATTCAATTAAACTAATATTGGCGCCTTATTATAAAACTGGAGATTTTTAGCATATAGTCAAGGGCAGGGCCAGAATAAGCGCCAGCAGCGTTTCTGATGATCTCATTAGCTTCATCCACAAGATTATCTGCGGCCAGACGTGCGCCGTCCAGTCCCATCAATGTCACATAACTGGCTTTACCTTGCCCATCATCACGGCCGGTAGGCTTTCCCATTGCTGTCGCATCAGACGTACGGTCCAACAGATCATCAGCAATTTGAAACGCCAACCCAATACGGTCTGCATATCCATCAAGCGCTGTGCGCAATGCATCATCTCCGCCGCCTACACGCCCGCCAGCTACTGCTGCGGCACGAATAAGCGCGCCAGTTTTAAGACGCTGCATATCTCTAGTTTCATCAAGGCTGAATGGACGGGTTTCAGCCTCAAGGTCTAACATCTGACCACCTGCCATACCTGAAAGGCCTGACGCCAACGCAAGATCCATCACCAACCCTGCCCGCACCGCGCCGTCTTGATGGGTATCCGTTCGCGCCAGAAGTTCAAATGCTAGCGTTTGCAGCGTGTCACCTGCAAGAACCGCCGTTGCTTCATCAAAGGCTATGTGGCATGACGCTTTTCCGCGGCGTGTCGCAGCATCATCCATGGCAGGTAAATCATCATGAATAAGTGAATAAGCATGCAAACATTCAAATGCCATTGCAACATTCATCGCCCCTTCCGGGGCTGGGGCAACATTCATCGCCCCTTCCGGGGCTGGGGCAACAGATTCTTCACCATCACCATTATTGATAGCACTGGCCAAGCGTGCCGCACCAAGCACCAAACCTGCACGAAGGCGTTTACCGCCGCCTAGTGTTGCATAGGCCATCGCTTCCGCTAGCGTTGGGGCTGGGCCTTTTTTTAGGCCATCAAAAATTACGGTCAGGGCTGCTTCCGTTGCACGTGCATCGGCAATCAGCTGTTCAGGTGTTGGTGCCATTAATAATTATTCCGTATCAAACGGTGCAGCGCCTGTCACATCAGATGAACCTTTGACAGCACGAATCTGATCAACACGAAGCCGCGCTTCATCAAGGCGCTGTTGGCATTGCTGTTTTAACTGAGACCCACGTTCATAGGCCGCAACAGCATCATCAAGGGATACTTCGCCACGCTCCAGTTTTTCGACAATCTGCTCTAGCTCTTTCAACGCTTCTTCAAAGCTGAGTTTCTGTTCGGTTGAGGTCATGCCTTTACTCCTTTTCGGTCAGGACGCTCTGTACTTTCCTGATCTTTTTCTGCGGCTGTCCTGATCATCATAGCCAATTTCTTACGAAGATGGGGCGTCTTGATCAAGTAATAACTCCGCAATAATGACATTGTTTCGCGTTTGAGCATAGGGTCTGTCACAAAAGCAGATAAGACATCATCAAGTTCTTTAACATCTGGCGGTGTTGCTGCCATTTGGCGTGGCGATGCCCTCTGGACAACTTGCGGCATATCTTCAAAAAAATACCCCACATCAGTTTTCATGATCTGGCTTAAATCCCACAGTCGAGATGCACTAACCCGATTAGCACCACGTTCATATTTTTGCACTTGCTGAAAGGTGATATCAAGCCGCCGCGCAAGGTCTTGTTGCGTCATCCCCAGAAAATTACGTCTGAGTTTAATTTGCCGCCCCACGTGACGGTCTACTGCATTGTAATTGGTGATGCCTTCTGCCACGTAATTCCCCCTATGGTTGTGGCTTGCGCCCTAACATTTAATAAGCAAATGATGAACTTTATTTACCTAAATAAACAGCAATTCTATTTAGCCCTGAGAGTAAGGCATCTAGAATGCCAGACTCAAGGGCAGAATGACCAGCATCATCCACCATCTTAAGTTCAGCACGTGTCCATGCTTTTGCGAGGTTAGACGCGGTATGTGGCGGGCAAATGACATCATGACGCCCTTGCACCAACATACCTGGCAGATGGCTAATCTTATCAATGTTTTTAAGGATGAAATTATCTTCTAGGAAACAGTCATGCATAAAATAATGTGCTTCCATCCGAGCAAGGCTAACCGCCATCCGGCCACCGCCGCCGCGCAATTCAGATTGAAGTGTCGCACAGGAATTTTCGTAAGCTGACCAACTTTCAGCCGCAGGAATATAAATAGACGGACTTTCAGACATCAGACGCTTGGCATATGCCGCAAGCAGGTCACCACGTTCTGCTTCGGGGATTGCATGCACAAAACGATCCCAAGCTTCAGGATAAAAACGGCCCATGTCATACAGAAACCAGTCTATTTCAGGCTTAGTCCCCAAGAAGATACCGCGCAAAACAAACCCATGACAGCGGTCAGGATGGGTAATGCCATAAACCAACCCTAATGTTGATCCCCATGACCCTCCAAAGACTATCCATTTATCAATATCAAAATGGTCACGAATTAATTCAATGTCAGCAACAAGGTCTTGTGTCGTGTTGTGCGCAATCTCTGCAAATGGGCGCGATTGGCCTGATCCACGTTGATCAAACAAAATGACACGAAACAATTCAGGGTCAAACATGCGTCGATGTAGTGGCGATACCCCTGCCCCTGGCCCCCCATGCAAAAAGATAACGGGTATCCCTTCTGGATTGCCACAATCTTCAACATAAATGCTGTGGCCATCCCCAACGTCTAAACGATGTGTCGCATTTGGGGCGATAGGCGGAAAAAGGGCCTGTTCAGGGCTTACAGAACGCATTAGCGTTGTCAGCTGAGGAATGGCAGATCGTTCAGATCTTCGATGCGTGCTTCTAGATTAGTACGAATTTTGGACATGGCACGTGTTTCCAATTGCCGGACACGTTCCTTACTCACACCAAAATCCTTACCAAGTTCATCTAAGGTGGCACCATCTTCATCAAGACGTCGGCGCAAAATGATCATCTTTTCACGCGGGCTTAGTTCTTCCAGTGCTTCGGCGAGCCATGCCGAAAGTGTAGCCGCATCTTTAGATGTTCCAACAGACTGTTCGGGCGTTGGACGATCATCCATGATGAAATCTTGTGCCATGTTTTCATTGGTTTCACCAACAGGCGCATTAAGCGATGAATCCGCGCCTGAAAGACGCTGTTCCATATGATTAACATCCGTGATGTTCACACCAATCGTATCCGCAATTTGCTGGCGGCCTTCATCTGTCAGCACACCACCATCAGCTTCACCAATTTTTGCACGTAAACGGCGCAACTTAAAGAAAAGCGATTTATGCGCGGACGTTGTACCTGTGCGCACAATTGACCAATTACGCAATACGTAATCCTGAATAGATGCACGGATCCACCACACTGAATATGTTGAGAAACGCACTTCACGGTCAGGGTCAAAACGGCCAGCTGCTTGCATAATTCCAATATTACCTTCTTGGATTAGGTCACCAAGTGGAAGGCCATAATGGCGGAATTTCGAGGCAATGCTTATCACTAATCTTGAATAAGCCAGGACAAGTTCATGAAGGGCTTTTTCATCACGTTCGTCACGCCACGCCAATGCAAGCTGGTGTTCTTCTTCACGTTCCAGCAACGATTGTTTCATGATCTGCCGAATATATCGGTTATCTGATTTAAGCGTTTCGTTTCGATCGTCCATGGCGTCAACTCCCCAGTAACACACCAATTTCTAGCTTGTGATTAAGCCAGCGGCTAAATGCCTATGTCATATAAACTGGAGCTTCATAGAAGATATTCAAGTCTTCTAATATAATTAATTTCGTTTTTATACTATATGAAGACCCCTGCCCCTACAAGCAATTAAGCATAACTTACTTGACCGCCAAATTACGGGGTATCTGGATAAAAAAACACCATGCTGGCGATTAACCTACATGGTGTTTTCTAAATTTATACCTAGTGATCAAGCTAAGTGTGATCAGCTATTTACGTGGCGCTAATTACGCCGCATCCATCAAGGTTTCCAGCTTAACGGCAGCTGCTTCTTGATCAATTTTTTCAATCGCTGCAAATTCACGCGCCAGACGTTCTAGCGCGGCCTGATACATTTGACGTTCACTATAGGATTGTTCGGTTTGGTTATTGCGGCGGCGCAGGTCACGAACAACCTCGGCAATTGATACCGGGTCACCAGAACGAATTTTATCATCATATTGTTTAGCGCGCTTTGACCACATATCGCGGCGAACCCGGGCTTTACCCTTAAGTGTTGTGATGGCTTCATCCATTTGTTTTTTAGATGATAGTGTACGCAAGCCAAGACTGCGCGCTTTTTCGAGCGGCACACGCAATGTCATGCGATCTTGTTCAAAACGAACGATCAACATATCAATATTGGTCCCTGCAATCACATTTGATTCGGTGCCCAAAATACGGCCAACCCCATGGGTCGGGTAGACCACAAAGTCGTCAGCATTAAATTCGTCGGTAGCTTTATCTTTCGCCATTGATCATTCCCATTGCATCCTGCCCTGATAAGACAGTCAAAATGTCACCTCACTTGAACCACCTCTTAAAAATAAGCGTTCAAGCTAGGGCCGCTAAAGCGGATTTTCGTGCGTTATTGCCGTTATTGAACAAAAAAAAATGCTTGGCGCCACATAATGGCGCCTGCTTTTTGTTCGTTTCATATCTAATTGTAACAAATTTTTAACAATTTGACCAGACCCCCTCCATACACCGACCGAAAAAGCATTGGTGCGAGGGGGTATGGGCAATTATATGGCGCTGCTAGTCGCCCTTGCCTGGCGCCTCTGTAAAGAACTCTTCAAACTTACCATCACGATCTTTATAGGCGTCAGCGTCAGGCATTTCATCAACCTTGCGGGTAATATTTGGCCAGATTTCGGACATATCTGCATTTAGCTTAAGCCATGCTTCAGCGCCTTGATCTGTGTCTGGTAAGATCGCTTCCGGCGGACATTCAGGTTCACAAACACCACAATCAATGCATTCGTCCGGATGAATCACCAGCATGTTTTCACCTTCGTAAAAACAATCCACAGGGCAGACTTCAACACAGTCTGTATATTTACAGCGAATACACTTGTCGTTGACGATATAGGTCATGTGGGGCTCCAGCTTAGGAAAAGCGGTTATCTTTATCAATAGATCGCCATATATTTATCTGGCTTTGTTGCGCACTGCAAGCCTCTCATTATAAGGTCGATTAAGATAACAAGTGGTCTTAAAATTTCAGGCGATCAATCTCACGCCGTTCACGTTTGGTGGGCCGTCCAGAACCGCGCTCACGTTGTTCAAAAGGCAATGATTTATCGCCTGTGTCCTTAACTTTTGGTGCAGGCGGTGCAAGGTCTTCATATAAGGTTGCAGCTTCCGTCGCAGGGCCGCGGCGTGCCGCCATCGCGATAATCTTTATAACACGCACATCATCAGCTTTGGTGAAGGTGAGAACATCACCCGCTTTTACTTGGCGATGCGGCTTTGCCATAGTCTCACCATCAAGGCGCAGGCGACCTGAAGACACCATTCGCTGAGCATCTGCACGGGTTTTAAAAAACCGAGCAGACCATAGCCATTTGTCGATACGCATCGTGTCATGCAAAACTGTTGGCGGTCCAGCAGCCATCACAATTTACTTGCTGTTAGATTTAAGGTTAGCCAAGACGGCAAATGGTGATAGCGGATCAGCTTCTTTTTGCTTTGGTTTAGCACCCCCGCCACCATATGGCTTTTTAGGCTTGCCGCCACGGCGTTGGTTTTTTTGCCCTGCCGAGTGTCCTGCAGGGTTATCGCCAACGTTGCCATTAGGTTTGCCACCAGCCTTTGGCCCACGCTTTTTCCGTTCAAACACCAACGTCGCTGGTTTTTCCGGATCTTCGGATGGGATTTCTTCAACCTTAATATAATTGAGGTCGAGGATAATTTCAGCCATCTGATCACGCGTAGCACCAGCAAGTGACATCATTTCTTCACTGATCTGGAATTTACCTTCACGGGCAGCAGCACGAATTACAGCAGATAGGCGTTCTGCCATATCAACGCGCATCACACGCCCACCAATTCGGCGATAACCGATGGCCAGCCAATACGCGTCAGGCACACCATCTACATGATCAATGGCAACGCGGCCAGCAGGTGGTGGGCCAGATTCAGGGAAGTTCCCGTGGTGAAGACTCCAAAGCAAAGCTTTGGCATCAATTTGCGCAGGCTTCAACAAATCAGCCATATAAATCATGTCAACACCAAGGCGAACACCCTTTTGGGCAAGCTGGCGTTTACCATCTTCATCAAGTTCTTTGATTAAATCAGCCACATTATTGGTCGGCAATGTGCCCAGCGCTTCATAAACCTGAAACGCAATACCGCGCGCTGCACCAGTTAGGGTCTTGCCATCTTGATTGTCTTCAGTAAGCGCCACCGCTTTTTCAAGCACTGTCTTGGCATAGGTTGCAGCAAATGCATTAAGACGATCCTGAACCAGTTTAAGCTGATCACCTTCAAGCAATGTGCTCTGGCGCACATCCGCTTTAGGATGATATAGCGCATCACCTTTAGCCAAGGTCGCGACGATCGCCTCACGCCATGAAATAACGCCATTAGCACCAACAACAAAAGCAGGATCAGCAGATGCCACCAATGCTTTCACACGGGTTGAAATCTCATCTGGCAATGCTTTTCGCGCTGCCGCCAATACTGGGGCGTCATCATCGCCTTCATTGACATGTGGGGTGAAGACAAAACCATCGAGGCGGCCGACCTCTTCACCTTCAACAATAACGGTACCATCTGATTTGATTGACGACATGAGCGTAGTATTTTCCTTAAGTCTTCGGGACAAAATGGCCGCCCTTCGATCTACGAAACGTTGGGTCAGCACCATATGCAAACTATCTGATACCTTGTCTTCTATACTTCTTGCAAGTCCTTGGAAGTCTTCGGCGTCTTCTAACCATTGCTGGCGTTGGGCAATATAGGTCCATGTCCGGATGCGTGAAAGCCGTGACATTAAGGTATCTAGGTCTCCATCTGGTCGATTAAGGCGCTGCATTTGGGCAGAAACCCAATCTTTTGGCAGCCGCCCATCTTCAATCAAATGTGTGTAAATAAGCGCCAACATCCGGGTATGGCTATCTGAATATTCTCGTTCATAATCAGGTATTTGGCAGACATCAAACAACAACTCCACCTGTGCCTTGCCATGAGCCATGGCGCGGATATCATCACGATCAATTAACGCGGCAAGCGCCTGTTGGTCATCTGCATCCGCCTTACGTGTCAACAAGGGCGATGGGGGACGCGCATCAAGGCTTTGAGACAATCTATCCGGCGAAGAAAAATCAAGGTCAGAATTGCGCCAATACACCCCATTTAGAAAACGAAACCGGTGATTCTCAATCGCGTCGATGACGTCTTCTTCCAACATTTCACAATGATCGGTAATACCAAAAGTGCCATCGGTGGTGTGTCGACCTGCACGGCCAGCAATCTGCCCCAACTCTGCAGGGGTCAAACGGCGTGGACGACGGCCATCAAATTTAACGTCACCTGCAAGGGCAACATGGTTAATATCCATGTTTAGCCCCATTCCAATCGCATCGGTCGCCACCAGATAGTCAACATCACCAGATTGGAACATTTCAACTTGAGCGTTACGCGTGCGCGGGCTTAACGCACCCATCACAATTGCTGTGCCGCCACGTTGAGCACGGATTAATTCGGCGTGTTTATAAACCTCTGCTGCGCTAAACGCGACTACTGCTGACCGCCGCGGCAGGCGGGTTACTTTTTTCTGCCCACCCCAACTTAGGCGTGATAGGCGTTGGCGGATTTGCACGTCAATGCCTGGCAGTAGCGAAACCAACACCTTGCGGATGGTTTCCGCACCAAGTAGCAATGTTTCTTCCCGCCCACGGGCATGTAAAATACGATCAGTAAATACATGGCCACGTTCAGGGTCAGCCGCCAGTTGCACTTCATCTATCGCCATGAAATCCACACCGCGATCCATGGGCATGGCTTCGACCGTACACATGAAATATTTGGCATCTCTGGGAATGAGCTTTTCTTCACCAGTGATCAGGGCCACTTTATCAACGCCTACCCGTTGGATGGCACGTTCATAATTTTCACGCGCCAGGAGACGCAAGGGAAAGCCAAACATTCCTGTTGGATGCGCTAGCATCCGTTCCATGGCGTACCACGTCTTGCCTGTATTGGTCGGGCCAAGCACGGCAATCGGGGCAGGCCGATGACTTAGGCGAGATGAAAGATGAGATGCGGCAGGCATTAGGAAAAACTCACAACTTAAACAGAGGTAATAAGTATGACATTGGGGCGAGGTTTCGCAAATGGAAGAATAAGCACTTCAATTTATGAAAAAAAGAACATATAGTGAACATAATATTTTTAAATCTAATTTATTAATAGCATAAATTTTGATGATTGCCTTGCAACGTCAAATATACTAAATTTTGTGTCATAGAGGTACCAAAGATGCTAAATGTTGAGTCCAACTCAGAAATAGAACACCTTAATGGTGACCTTTTTCCCAGTAAAAATTTCAAAGTAGGCGAACTGTTTGCAGGCGCTGGAGGAATGGCCCTAGGCGCTCATAATGCAAAAGTTGATGGCTATGGCTTTGATCATGTATGGGTTAATGATTTCGATAAAGACGCTTGTGCTACTTTTGCAAAAAATTTCAAAATTAAAGCAAACAATGTCCACTGTTGCAGAGTTGAAGATTTAGATTTTTCAACTTTGTCACCAATTGATGGTCTAGCGTTTGGCTTCCCTTGCAATGATTTCAGTATGGTTGGCGATCGGAGTGGAATAGCCGGTGAATTTGGTGGGCTTTATCGTTGGGGAATAAAAGCCTTAAAAAAATTAAAGCCAGCATTTTTCATTGCTGAAAATGTTAGTGGTTTAGGCTCAAGCGGTGATAACAAAGATTACCAAATCATTCTTGAAGCTCTTGAAGAAAGTGGATATAACATTTTTCCTCATACATACTTCTTTGAAAATTATGGTGTCCCGCAAGCTCGACATAGAATAATTATTGTTGGCTTTCGGCGTGATCTTGGCATCAATAATTTTGAACACCCTCGTCCAACGCATGTAAATAATCAAGTTGACTGTAGAACAGCTCTTTCAAACATTCCAGAAAATGCAACGAACAATGAAAGGACAAAACAGTCAGACAGAGTCGTTGAACGATTAAAATATATTAAGCCTGGTCAAAATGCATTCACAGCAGATTTACCTGATCATTTAAAACTATCTATGAAAAGTGGCGCAACAATAAGTCAAATTTATAAACGTCTAGTTGCAGACAAGCCAAGCTACACAGTTACAGGTTCGGGCGGTGGCGGTACCCATATTTATCATTGGGAAGAACCGCGCGCACTGACAAACCGCGAAAGAGCAAGATTGCAATCTTTCCCAGATAAGTTTAATTTCCTCGGAGGGAAAGAATCCGTTCGAAAACAGATTGGTATGGCCGTACCGCCTAAAGGGGCGGAAGTTGTTTTTAAGGCAGTTTTGGAAACACTCTTAAAAAACAATGTACGTGTAGATGATTAGCGAAAACCTATTTCAAGAAATTCTATTATATCCTCAAAAAAACAATGATTGTCGAAAGCTAACAATTATAAGTGGTTTTGCTACTGCAAATATGGCCGACAGACATTTGGATGTGTTAGCCCAAAAAGATTTGTTCATAGACATCGAACTAATTATCGGCATGACTGTTCGAAGTGGTATCCAGAAAGCACAACATTTATCTTTTAAAAAATTAGTAAATAGCGGCGCGTATGGCTCATCCATAAGTTGCCGATATGTAAATAGGGGCGTACCTGTACATTCAAAGTATTATGTATGGAGAGATACTAATGGAAGACCTCTCAAAGCATTTTTAGGCTCTGCAAATTACACAAGAACAGGATTTGGCAAAGCTCAGATGGAACTAATGACAGAAGCTAGCTTTGATCATTTTGATAGCTATTTAGCCTGCATTAAGAAAAACACGATAAATTGCCTAGATGATGAGGCTGATGCATTAGCCCACACTCACCATTACCCTAAAATAGGTGAGATTGAAGATACAGATGACGCAATCAATAAAAACAAAGATTCTGTAACACTGACCTTACTTCAAGCTAAAAACAAAGATATTCATAAGGCAGGGGGGCTAAATTGGGGCCAGAGAAATGGACGTGATAGCAATCAGGCATACATCCCCATCCCAAAAAATATTTACCAGGGTGATTTTTTTCCTGAAAGGGGAGAACAGTTCACAGTTATAACAGATGACGGTTTTCCATTTATTGTGGTTCGGGCACAAGATAATGGCAAAGCACTAGAGACCACCCAAAGCAATGCATATCTAGGTGAATATTTCAGAAGACGTATTGGTGTTAATTCTGGCGCATTCGTAACTAAAGAGGACTTACTTAGATATGGACGAACAGATGTAACATTCACCAAAATTGATGATGAAACATATCATATGGACTTCACACCAAATCTAAAAGCAGGTGATGACATAACCTAAAATCAAAAAGGGCCCAGCAAATGCGGGCCCTTTAATGATTTATTTCCAGGATAAATTTTTAAAAATGCGCTGAATTTGTCGCTGCAGGCTTTGCCAATGGCGGCGCAAATTTCGTCAGGTTGATCCCGTCAACCGCATCTTTATATTCATCAATAGTCGGCGTGCGGCCTAAAATAGCAGACAGCACCACGACTGGTGTTGATGACAATAGCGATTCACCTTTCTTGGCATCCGAATCTTCCACAACACGGCCTTTAAAGAGGCGGGTTGATGTCGCCATCACGGTATCACCCTTGGCGGCCTTTTCCTGGTTCCCCATGCAGAGGTTACAGCCCGGACGTTCAAGATAAAGGATGTTTTCATATTCAGTACGCGACGCTTGTTTTGGGGCAGCATCATCAAATTCAAAGCCTGAATATTTCTGCAAGATGGCCCAGTCGCCTTCTTCTTTCAGCTCATCAATAATGTTATAGGTCGGGGCGGCCACCACAAGTGGTGCTTTGAATTCCACCTTACCCGCTGACTTTTCAAGGTTACGCAACATATGCGCAACGATCTTCACGTCACCTTTATGCACCATGCATGACCCAACAAAGCCAAGGTCAACTTTCTTTTCCGCCATGTAGAATGAAATTGGGCGGATAGTGTCATGGGTGTAACGCTTTGAGACATCAGGGTTATTAACATCAGGATCAGCGATCATCGGCTCGTCAATTTGATCAAGATCAACAACAACTTCACCAAAATATTTGGCGTTTTCATCTGGCTTAAGCGCCGGCTGTACGCCAGATTTAATCTGGGTGATACGTGCATCAGCAATATCAATCAGCCGCTGAAGCATGTTGTCTCTATTTTCCATGCCCTTTTCGATCATGATCTTGATGCGGCTTTTTGCGATTTCAAGCGATTCAACCAAGGTGGCATCTTCAGAAATACAGATTGATGCTTTCGCCTTCATCTCCGCCGTCCAATCTGTAAAGGTAAAGGCTTGGTCAGCCAAAAGCGTGCCGATATGCACTTCAATGACACGGCCTTGGAAAATATTATCACCAAATTGCGCCAGCATCTGTGCTTGCGTGGCATGCACCACATCGCGGAAATCCATATGATCTGCCATTGTGCCCTTAAAGGTCACTTTGACTGATTCAGGAATAGGCATGCTGGCCTCACCTGTTGCGAGTGCTAGCGCAACAGTGCCTGAATCCGCGCCAAAGGCAACGCCTTTCGACATGCGGGTATGGGAATCGCCACCAATAATAATCGACCAATCATCAACGGTGATGTCATTCAGCACTTTG
>CBFIAO010000008.1:0-40341 GCA_965660595.1 Puniceispirillales bacterium (SeqCode)
AGGTCATCTGTTAGACCCGTCTGATGATGCGTAAAATCGCCATTTAATATGTTCGTGCACCAAATAATGATGACCCAACCCGCACCTGTGTTGCGCCAACATTAATTGCCGCCTCATAATCACCGCTCATCCCCATCGAAAGTTTGGGAAGATTTGCCTTGGCAGCCAGCGTCTTTAATAATGCAAAATGCATGGCTGGTTCTTCATCAACCGGCGGAATACACATGAGCCCGGTGATATTAAGGCCATGTACATCACGGCAACGGGCGACAAAATCAACAGCGTCTTGAGGGGTTACCCCAGCTTTTTGATCTTCATCACCTGTGTTCACCTGGACCAAACATTCAGGGCGTTTGCCATGTTTATCCATGGCCTTAGCCAGGCTGATGGCCAGTTTTTCGCGGTCCAGACTTTCAATGACATCAAAAAGCTGAACCGCGTCTTCTGATTTATTGGTTTGAAGCGGGCCGATAAGATGCAGTTTCAAGTCTGGAAAAACTGGGCGGCGGGTTGCCCATCTTTCTTGCGCTTCTTGAACCCTGTTTTCCCCAAATACACGAATTCCAGCATCAAGCGCAGCGACAATACGGTCATCAGGTTGTTTTTTAGAAACAGCTATTAACGTAACAGCATCAGGTTGGCGCCCATCTTCTGCTGCTGCGCGAGCTATCTTTTGCTGAATGTTGGCAAGTGAGGTCGCGATCATGTTATGGGCTCCATTAAATTTATGAATAGAATCAATATATAGTGAAAAACTTGCCAAATAAAAGACCTAAGCTAAACCCATCTAAGCGGCAGCGTATATTCCATACTGTGATATTTTTGCAACGGTATTAAATTTGTTGTGTCATTTATGCATATTAGGTTTTTACTTATTAGATAATGATCATATTATAACTTCGTCATCAATAGTGATGGCAATAACTCAAACTATGGAGAAAACCCATGCGTAAGGTTCTTCTTGCTTCTTCTGCTCTAGTAGCAGCAGCTGGCGTTTCAGCAGCATCTGCTGACGTAAACATCAGCATCTTTAACGAATTCGGTTTTGCATCAATGTCAGACAACACAACTGTTGATGCAGATTCTATGTACCATGATGGTGAAATGACATTCGCTTTCTCAGAAACTTCAGACAGCGGCCTGACATATTCAGCACACGTTGAAATGGAAGTTAACGACACACAGTCAGGTATCGATGAGTCTTCAATCTCACTCAGCACAGCTGAAATGGGTTCAATCACTCTTGGTTCAAACGATGATGTATCTTCATCATTCGCTACATACCTGCCAGGCGGCCGTAACATGGCATCTGGTGATGACTGGGTACAGGGCGCACATAACGCTAATGGCAACCCGATGTCTTCAACAACTGAAACCTCTGTAGACACTGGTCTGCTTTCATCAGCAACTGGTGCATCATACAGCGATAGCAACAAAGCTGCTTACCGTTCACCAAACTTCGGTGGTCTGTCATTCGGTATATCTTACCAGGTTGGTGCTTCAGAAGAAGCACAAAACGGTTCAACAGACACAGGTGATAACGCTGACACAGTAATGGGTGTTCGTTACGCAACTGAAGTTGCTGGCGCATCTGTTTCTATCCAAGGCTTTGCTTCAGACAACGGTGAAGACGGTGCTGATAAGTCAACCAAAGATGCATACGGTGTAAGCATTGCCATGGGTGATATCTCAGTTGCAGCTTCAATTCTTTCATCAAAAGACGGTACAGCTGCTTCAGGTACTGACGTAGACACAACCGGTTACGGTGCTGGCTACCAGGTTAATGACCAGATGTCAGTTGCAGTTAACGTTGTTTCATCTGAAGATGACACATCAAAAGACACATTGGACACAACTGTATTGTCATTGTCATACACAATTGCACCAGGCCTAAACTTCGCTGTTGCAATGAACTCATATGACTACAAAGATTCAAGTGACGCCAACCAGAACATGGATTCAGATGAAATCCGTGCTTCTATCCAAGCAAACTTCTAATACCGCTTAGGTATAAGAATAGGAAAGACCGCCTTCGGGCGGTCTTTTTTTATATTCGATTTAATAATTTAAAGACTATGCAAATTTGTTGGAAATCTGTAAATTTCTTAATATTGATTAAAACAATCCTTTTTAGAAAAGAACTGGCCAATGGAAAAGAAAATCAGTCATTTACGTATGTGTGTTGCCGCACTCGTCATCGGTGGTTTTAGCCTTTCCGCGTGCAGTAATGGCCTGCCGCAATCAACGCCTGCACCGACCACAGCTGTCGATCCTGAACAAAGCCCTGAAAATAAGGGGCGTTATGGGTCATTAACTGGCGGTTATGAATCTAGCGGCATTAATATTTCAAAGTTACTTGACCCATCTGGTGGTGGCGGTGCGGGGTCTTTACCTATCAACGCTATTTTGTGGCGTGCGTCGCTTGATACTGTTTCTGTATTGCCGCTTGATACGGTTGATACTTTTGGCGGTACCATCATCACGGAATGGTATGCACATCCTGAAGACCCAACAAAACGTGTAAAACTTGCAATTTTTGTGGTTGATCAAGAATTACGGTCTGATGCGATTAAAGTACAAGTATATCTGCAAGAACGTCCACAAGGGCTGTTTGAATGGCAAGATATGGGGCGTGATGCAAATTTAGCGTCACGTGTGGAAGACTTGATCTTGACCCGCGCCCGTGAAATCCGTGCCGCGGCTATTGCCGAAAGCAATTAATTTTATAACGGTTTATTATGATGGTTCTTGACGCCCCCAGCATTGAGCGTAAATGGCAACAACGCTGGCAAGACGCTGGTTGCTTTAACGCATCTATGGATTCAGACAAGCCTAAATATTATGTGCTTGAGATGTTTCCTTATCCTTCGGGCCGCATTCACATGGGTCATGTGCGCAATTACACACTTGGTGATGTGGTTGCTCGGACAAAACGTGCGCTAGGGTTTAATGTGCTGCACCCTATGGGATGGGACGCATTTGGGCTGCCTGCCGAAAATGCTGCGATTGAACGCGGGGTACATCCTGCAAAATGGACCCATGAAAACATCGCGATCATGCGTGATCAGCTTAAAAGCATGGGGCTTTCATATGACTGGTCACGTGAATTTGCGACCTGTGATGACACCTATTATCGGTTCGAGCAGAAAATGTTCCTCGATTTCATGAGTGCTGGTCTTGCTTATAAAAAAGAAAGCTGGGTGAACTGGGACCCTGTTGAAAATACAGTCCTTGCCAATGAACAGGTTGTGGATGGATGCGGCTGGCGTTCAGGCGCACCTGTGGAACGACGTTTATTGTCACAATGGTTCCTCAAGATCACTGAATTTTCGGATGAACTGCTGACCGCGCTTGAAGAATTGGATCGCTGGCCAGAGCGTGTTCGCATCATGCAACATAACTGGATTGGTAAGTCTGAGGGTGCGCGTGTTCGCTTTGCGTTAACAGAAGCGCCTGACCATATCGACCCTGAAATTGAAGTTTTCACCACCCGTCCAGATACACTTTTTGGTGCAAGCTTTATCGCACTTGCGGCTAATCACCCAATTATTCTCGCCCGTGCTAAAGATAATCAAGAATTGTCAGCTTTTGTCGAAGAATGTAACCGCATGGGTACATCACAAGCGACGATTGAAGCGGCTGAGAAAAAAGGTGTCGATACAGGCCTTACAGTTGATCACCCTTTTGATTCAACCATCAAACTTCCTGTTTATGCTGCGAATTTTGTGTTGATGGATTATGGCACTGGCGCAATTTTTGGGTCTGCCGGCCATGACCAACGCGACCTTGATTTTGCAAATAAGTATAACTTGCCGGTACGGCCTGTTGTGTTGCCTGATGGGGAAACACCAGCAACATTTAACGTCGATAAAGTGGCCTATACTGGTGATGGGACAATTTTCAATTCGCGCTTTCTTGATGGAATGCGTGTTGAAGATGCGTTGAAAGCCGCGATTGATAAACTTGTTGAGCTGGGCGCTGGTGATCGTGAGATTACATGGCGACTGCGTGATTGGGGTGTGTCACGCCAGCGATATTGGGGTTGCCCAATTCCGGTCATTCACTGTGAAAGTTGCGGATTATCTCCAGTTCCTGAGGATCAATTGCCGGTAACATTACCTGAAGATGTTGATTTTGATACCCCAGGTAACCCAATTGCCAATCACCCAACATGGAAACATACAACATGCCCTAAATGTGGCGGTGCGGCAGAACGTGAAACGGATACGTTTGATACATTTTTTGAAAGTTCATGGTACTTCCTGCGGTTTGCTGACCCTAATCCTGAAATCGCGTTTTCAAAAGAAGCCATAAGACATTGGTTGCCAGTGGATCAATATATTGGCGGTGTTGAGCATGCTGTGCTGCATCTTTTATATTCACGCTTCTTTACCCGCGCCTTATCAGCCTGCGGCTATCTTGATTTAGATGAACCATTTGATGGCATGATGACGCAAGGCATGGTCTGCCACCAGACATTCCGGCATCCAGATGGGCAATGGTTATTCCCGTCAGATGTTACGAAAAGTGATGGTGAAAATTGGGTGCTGACAGAAGACAATACGTCCATTGAAGCTGGCCGCATCGAAAAGATGAGTAAGTCCAAGCGCAATGTTGTCGACCCTGAGTTTATCATTCAACAATATGGCGCGGATACGGCACGATTGTTCATGATGTCTGACTCACCCCCTGAACGTGACTTAGAATGGTCAAATGCTGGTGTTGAAGGTGCGTCGCGCTTTATTAATAAAATTTGGCGCTTATCCTTAGATGACAATCAGGCACGTCCGTTGTCACCTAAAGGCGAAGACATGCCGAGCGAATTGGATGAGGTTTCTAAAAAAGTACTTGGAGAAATCCACCGCGCCATTGCGAGTATCACTGAAGATATTGATCGTTTCCGGTTCAACAGATGTGTTGCCGCGCTTTATACGTTATCAAATGCGATTTCTGAGCTTAAAGATGATAATGCTGCACAAAACTGGACACGTCGATTCGGTCTTGAAAGCCTTGCGCAACTTATTTCACCTATTGCCCCGCATATTGCCGAAGAAATGTGGGAAAATATGGGCCATGATCAGATGGTCGCTCAATTACCTTGGCCTGTTGCTGATGAAAAATGGCTGGTGGAAGATACAATCAGCTTGCCCGTTCAAGTTAATGGTAAATTAAGAGGCACGATTGATGTTGCGCCTAACGGTGATAAAGCACTTGCCGAAGAAATGGCGCTTGCATTACCAGCTGTTCAGAAGATACTTGATGGTAAAGAACCAAAGAAAGTCATTGTTGTACCGAATAGGATTGTAAATGTTGTTGCTTAGATCTTTAACTGCGCTTGTACTTACAGGATTTATCCTTGCTGGATGCAGCACATCTTCTGTCGTGAGCAATGATGTGTACAATGAGATCAGTAAAATCGGGATTTCTATTGATAAGGGACGTTCTGAGCAGCTTTATCGCCAAGAATTACAGCGTATGATCAGCAGAAACGGCCTTCAACCACAAGCATATGAGCTACGCACGTCTATCACATCTGCCACGGGTGATAATAACATGGTTATGACCGCATCATTTGAGCTCTATGACCAAACCACTGGTAACGTTATTCTAACCCATAGCTTTTCATCATCTGCATCTATTGGTGCGGTTAGCTCCAGCTTTGGGTCTTCCCAAGCAGAAAACCATGCGCAAGAACGGTTGAGTTTAAACCTGGCGCAGAAAACATTTGGTCAATTGATGTTATTCTTTAGCGACCGCCAATCTTCATCATGAAAATAAGTGGGCGCGGTGTTGAACCTTTTTTAGCGAACCCACCCACAAATCTTTGTGCCGTTCTTATTTATGGGCATGACCGCGGCATGATTAAAGAACGTGCCGAAGCTATAGCACGAAAATTTGTACCTGACCTTAATGACCCGTTTTCTGTCACCAGTTTATCAGCAGATGATGTCGCAAAAGACAATAGCCTGCTGATCGACAGTGCTGCAGCTATGCCTGCAATGGGTGGGCATCGTCTGGTACGCATGGATCAGGCAGGCGCATCATGCCTTAACGCATTGAAATATTTACTAGAACAAGCACCAGCACAAAGCCTAACCGTGGTGACAGCCAGTGATGATATCAACACAAAGTCAGCAATGGTTAAGCTATTCGAGCAAGCAGATCATGCGGCATCTATCGGATGTTATGCCGATACTGATCAATCATTGACACAAATGGCGCAAACTGCGTTCAAAAACCATAATATTTCTATTGGCCGTGATGCCTTGTCTTGGATTACTGAACATCTGGGTGGTGATCGAATGGCAAGTCGGCGTGAGATTGAAAAGCTCGTCATCATGGCTGGAGACGGTGGTAGTTTGAACCTAGATGATGTTAAACATGCACTAGGTGACGGTGCCGGGATTAATGTAAATGAAGCGATTTATGCCGCGGCCGAAGGTCAGATGACCAACTTAAGTACCGCATTAACGCGTCTTCAGCACGAACAAATTCCAGGGGAACGTCTGCTGCGGGCCGCACAAGGGTATTTCCTAAAGTTATATCGTATTACCGCGGCCATGGATGACGGCATGAACCGTGATCAAGCCATGGGTAGTATTCGCCCACCTATTTTCTTTTCTGAAAAACGTGCGGTGGAGGGGCATTTGCGATTATGGTCATCAACACGGTGCCGAAAAGCGATAGATCGCCTTGCAGATGCAGAACGACAATCACGGCGCGGGGTATCATCCGATACCGCAGCAGCCCAAGCCATGATCGCACTTGCCTTAACAGCTCGCCGTTAAGGAATAATTCGTTAACACATTGATATTAAATGATTTATGACTTAAGTTTTGCAATGATCGCGTCAAATTGATCAAGATCATTTGCACGAATAGTTACACTGCCCTTTTCCTGTAAAGGATTAAAACTTACGGCTATGTCAAAACCTGTGCTGGCGGCAAGATCATGCTCAAGCGCAACAATATCAGACGGTTTTTCTGATTTCGGTGTGCTTGGCTTATCTGCTTTAGCAACCAATTGCTCAACCTGACGTGCACTTAAGGATTTCGCAATAATAACTTGCGCTAGATCTAATGCATCTACACGGCCAATAAGAGGACGAGCTTGACCTGGTGTTAATGCACCTTCTGATAGTTTGGCCCGCACCTGGTCTGGCAAGTTTAGCAAACGCATGGTATTGGCCAGATGACTGCGTGATTTACCAATGACTGAAGCCAAGGAATCTTGGGTATACTTAAATTCTTCAATAAGTTTTCTGTAGCCTTCGGCTTCTTCAATAATGCTTAGGTCATGACGCTGAATATTTTCAATCATGGCAATTTCAGCCGCCACTTGATCATCGGCATCACGAATAACTACGGGCACTTCGTGAAGACCAGCCTTCTGCGCTGCACGCCAACGACGTTCACCTGCAATCAATTCATAGGAATGCTGGCCTTTAGGGCGAACCAGTAAAGGTTGCACCACGCCATGCTGGGTGATGCTGTCGGCAAGATCACTCAAATTATCTTCATCAAAACGTGTGCGCGGCTGATAAGGGCTAGCTGATACACGGTCGATAGGGACGTTCTGTGCCCCCATCATACCTGATGATGCACCATCTGTGGCAGTAGGAGCAACTGAAACGCCAGAAATGTTAGCTTTTGAGGTGGATGACATGCTTGCAATCGCAGCATTGTCACCTAATAAAGCGGATAATCCTTTACCCAGTCCTTTGGGTGCAGATGATGTAGTGGCTGATTTTTGTTTTGGCGCTGTTTTCTTGGTCATGCAGCTTGCCCTTCTTGTTTAATAACTTCGCCCGCAAGAGATATATATGCCTTTGATCCCGGGCATTCCAGATCATAAAGCAGGACAGGTTTTCCATAAGATGGAGCTTCAGACACCCGAACATTCCTTGGGATGATGGTTTCATACACCAATTCACCCAAATGGCTGCGCACATCATTAGCAACAAGTGACGATAAACGGTTTCGGCCATCATACATCGTCAACACAACACCTTGCAGCACCAAGTTAGGGTTAATGCCGCCGCGAACACCTTCAATGGTTTGCATCAACTGTGACAGCCCCTCAAGCGCATAATATTCGCATTGGAGCGGGACCAAGGCTGCATCAGCGGCTGATAATGCATTAATCGTAAGAAGACCTAAGGAAGGCGGGCAATCGATGAATATATAGTCATAATCTTCGCGCAAGCTGTCGGTGATAGCTTTAAGACGAAATTCACGTTCATCGAGGTCTGAAAGTTCAACCTCTGCCGCAGAAAGAGAATTTGAAGACGGAATAACACTCAAGCCTTTAACAGCAGTATTGCGAATTGATGTGTGAACATCAGACATACCTGCCAAGACATGATAAAGGTCATGGTCGCGGTCATCAATGCCAAGCCCGGTACTTGCGTTTCCTTGTGGGTCAGCATCAATAACCAACACACGCCGTCGTGATGCAGCAAGCGCTGTCGCTAAATTTACCGTGGTGGTGGTCTTACCCACGCCACCTTTTTGGTTACTGACGGCAATAACACGTGCGCTCATAGTTATATCCTTGATATTAAACAATTAAATAAAATTTCAGGCTATTACCGAAATCCAGTAAGGGTAACCACCATCCCATCATCACTTGTGATGCTTGGTGTACGCTCACTATTGATATTGGGATAATCATTAAGGCAGGTCAATTCTTCATCGAGCTTTGCACCCTTTAAAAATACACATTTTAATCCTGCATGATGCTGGGCCTTGGTCCATGCCAGCAATTTTTCGATATGTGCTAAGGCCCGTGCTGTTATCACATCAGGTGACAATCCTTCTAATTGCTCAAGCCTTTTATTCTTAATGACTGCCGTAACCCCACATTCACGCATTGCTGTTGCAAGGAAAGCACATTTCCGTTGATCTGATTCAACCATGATGACAGGGGCAGCATCTGCGCCAAATTTCCCTGCACGTAGAATGGCGGTGATCATGCCCGGTAGCCCCGCACCTGACCCGATATCCATTATTTTACTGTCAGCATCACCAGTAAGCGGGAAAATTTGTGCTGAATCTAAGATATGCCGAGACCACACATCATGTAACGTGTTGCCACTAATTAAATTAATTTTTTGCTGCCATTTAGATAATAACGCGACATAAGCCACCAAACGCTCTTCTGTTTCACGTGAAACATCAAGATGGCTCTTGATCAGGTTAATACCGTTATCTGTATCGTGAATGGAAGGGCGGGGCATAATATAAGTCTTAGGTACAACGATTGATTAAGCAGCTTTTCGCAAATAACGAATAACAGCAACGACAGCGGCAGGGGTTAGCCCAGGTAAACGGCTGGCTTGGCCTATTGTTTCAGGCTGGTTGCGCTGAAGAATATCGATAGACTCAGCAGAAAGGCCGCCAATAACGTTATATTGAAAATCTTGTGGGATTATCAATGCTTCATCACGACGTAAGGCATCAATATCAGACTGCTGACGGCGAATATAACCACGATACCTGCAATCTGTTTCAAGCTGGGCATGCAAATAGGTTGGAATCTGATGCAATTCTGGCCAAAGCGCCACTAGATCCTTTATTTTGATGCCATCACGCGCCAGTAAATCAGCAGCTGTTTGTTTATGACCATCACGTGGGATAGGTAAATCATGAGGGGCAAGTGCCGTTGGAGCAGCATTGACGTGATCCAGCAATGCCGCGCTATCTGAAAGAGCAGCTTTTCGGTCCTGCCAATGTTTTTTGCGGGCATCACCAATTAAGCCAATTTTTGCCGCCTTATCCGTCAAACGTTGGTCTGCGTTATCAGCACGTAATAATAGTCGATATTCCGCACGTGATGTAAACATACGGTAAGGTTCAGGCGCACCACGTGTGATCAGGTCATCAACCATTACCCCTGTATATGCTTCGGTACGATCAAGGGTGAAGATCTCCTCACTGCCTGAAGCCTTAAGGGTTGCGTTTGCGCCGGCCATAATGCCTTGGGCAGCAGCTTCCTCATAACCTGTTGTGCCATTAATCTGACCCGCCAAGAACAGACCAGGAAGTGATTTCAATTCTAACCCGCGCGTAAGTGCACGTGGGTCAATACAATCATATTCAATCGCATAGCCAAAACGCATGATTTCTGCGTGTTCCAAGCCAGGGATTGTCGCAATCATGGCCTGCTGAACATCACGTGGGAGGCTGGTTGAAATACCATTTGGATACACGGTTGGGTCATCCAAACCTTCGGGTTCAAGAAATACTTGATGTGACATCCGGTCAGCAAAGCGAACAACCTTATCTTCGATAGACGGGCAATAGCGTGGGCCTGTACCTTCAATCTGGCCGGAATACACGGCCGATAAATGAATGGATTCTGCGATGATCGCATGGGTTTGTTCTGTTGTACGCGTAATACCACATGAGATTTGTGGGACAGTAATGGTGTCCGTCATCGTCGAAAACGGAATAGGGGGGTTATCTGCAGGTTGCATTTGCAGACTATCCCAATCAATAGTGCGGCCATCTAAACGTGCAGGGGTTCCTGTTTTTAACCTAGCCATAGGTAGATTTAAGCTAGGGTCACGCAAGCGTTTCGCCAGATGATTTGAAGGAGCTTCACCAAAACGTCCAGCTTCGCTGCGTTCTGGGCCTAAATGGATGATACCGCCTAAAAACGTACCTGTTGTGAGCACAGCGGCTCCGGCATGATATTCAATGCCATCTTCTGTTATTAGACCTTGAAGACGACCATCCTTGACAATTAGATCACCCACCGCAGCTTCGATAATGTAGAGGTTATCAATCGCCGCCAACATGGATTGAATAGCTTCACGATAAAGTTTGCGATCAGCTTGAGCACGTGGCCCATGAACGGCAGGACCACGGGATTTATTAAGCATACGAAACTGAATTCCAGATTGATCAATAGCATGCGCCATCAATCCATCCATCGCATCAATTTCACGCACAAGATGGCCTTTACCCAAGCCGCCAATAGCAGGGTTACACGACATTTCACCAATAGTGTCAGCACGCATCGTCAATAATGCAGCACACGCACCCATGCGTGCAGCGGCGGCGGCGGCCTCGACACCTGCATGACCACCACCGACAATAAGCACATCATAAGTCTGAGAAGACATTGGCAACACAATCATTATGTTTAGAGAAGTATCAAGATACGTGGAAATGCAAAAAAAGGCAATAATCGTGCTTTATTTGCCAATACAAAAACTGGTGAAAATATGATCCAGTAAATCTTCTACATCCACACGGCCAGAAATACGGCCTAACGCAGTCGCAGCAAGACGAAATTCTTCTGCCATCAATTCAGGTGCGTCATAAAAATTAATATCGCGCGCACGTGATAACGCCGCGCTTGCTTGGCGTACCGCTGAGATGTGACGGTGACGCGTGAGCAATGGCGCTTCCTCACTATCAGATAATGTTGCGATATGCTGTTTGATGACCTGGTCCAGCTCTACCATTCCTGCACCAGTTTCCGCAGAAATAAACAACCATTCTGGCAAAACAGCATTATCTGTGTAGATATCAGATTTCGTAAGAATTGGCAGAATTTCTGGGGTTGGCGCATCATCCGTTGCCATTTGATGAAGCATCTGGCGAAGGTCAGCATAGGTCGCAAGCACATCTTCATCACGGTGATCAATCAATAGCAACACAAGACGTGCATGGCGCGCTGTATCAAGTGCACGCCGTATACCTTCGGCTTCAACACGGCCAACATGACCATCATGACGTATACCTGCGGTATCGGTTAAATGAACCGCGATACCATCTATATCGAGCGATACCTGAACTAAATCACGGGTTGTGCCAGCTTCTTCAGACACAATCGCACGATCATCACCCGTCCAGCGGTTAAGAAAAGTTGATTTGCCGGCATTTGGACGACCAAGAATAGTTATGTTAAACCCATCACGGTTGATAAGTCCTGATGTAGCTGAGTTGAGAGCGGCTTGCAATGTAGTATCTAAGGAGGCCAAACCTTGGTTAATACGGTTAGCTACATCATCTGGAAGGTCTTCGTCAGCAAAATCAATTAAAGCTTCCAATTCAGCAGACAGCGCGATGAGCTGAAGACGCCATTCATCTGTTGCTTGTGATAACGCACCATCGAGCTGACGAATAGCCTGACGGTGCTGTCCGGTGGTATCAGCATCAATCACATCAGCGATACCTTCAGCTTGATCAAGATTAATTTTGTCATTTAAGAAAGCACGGCGGCTAAACTCACCCCGCTCAGCAAGGCGTGTGTGAGGCTGTGTTTCAAGCCATTCCATCATCATACGACCGAGCACTGGGCTGCCATGCAAGTGAAGTTCAGCGGTATCTTCACCAGTGGCGCTAGCTGGGCCCTTAAAAAAAAGAACAAGGGCTTGGTCAACAACTTCACCATCAATACGAAGTGAGGAATATTGAGCCATCCGTGGCTGAGGTAACTTACCTGTTAATTTTCGAATAATGCGCGCTGAACCATTCCCAGAAATTCGGATAATTTGAAGGGCGGCGCGACCTTGCGGTGTCGCTAAAGCAAAAATTGTTTCATGTGTTGTCATATCAGGTCACATTTAAAATAACAGCAACTTGCCGAACATGGTATCTAACGATACTGTAGGTTAATAGGTTAGCGTTAGTATATTGTTTGAAATGCAGTCTTAAACTGCGCAAGACCGGAGAACAAGCGATGTTTACGGAAACTCATCAAACACAATTCGGATGGCTGACTGTTCAAACGACTGACGCTGGTGTCATGTGGCTCGATTGGGATATAAATGGCCAGGTTGACGACCGCAATGCCAACGATGTTTCACGTGAAACATGGCGCCAAATACGTGAATACTGCAGTGGAAATCGGCAAAGCTTTGATATGCCACTAACCCCTAAAGCCACGCCAGCATTAGCACGATGGCTTCATGTTATGCGCGGCATTAATTATGGAAAAACAGTAACTTACAAGGATTTTGCGGTGATGGCTGGTGCGCCTAAAGCATCACGTGCTGCTGGGTCTGCCTGTGCACGCAACCCTATCCCTCTTATTATTCCATGCCACCGAGTAACGCGTCATGATGGAAGCTTAGGCAATTTTGGGGCCATCCGCCATATGGATGCAAAAGACCCGCAGAATCTTGCGATTAAGCGGGCCTTGATTGATCATGAAGCCAGTATGGCTGGATAATCTATTATGTTAAGAATTCATCGCGGTGAAGAAATCTTGGTTGTCTTTTGACTGCTTGAGTTTATCCACCAAGAATTCCATGGCATCAACAGGGCCCATTTGCATCAAGATCCGGCGCAATACCCACATCTTAGCCAAGGTATCTTTATCAACCAGAAGCTCTTCTTTGCGTGTACCTGAGCGCGTGATGTCAATGGCAGGGAAAGTACGCTTGTCAGAAAGCTTACGGTCAAGAACAACTTCAGAGTTACCCGTCCCTTTAAATTCTTCAAAGATGACTTCATCCATGCGTGAACCTGTTTCGATCAACGCGGTTGCAATGATTGTGAGTGAACCGCCTTCTTCGATATTACGTGCAGCACCAAAGAAACGTTTCGGTCGTTGCAGGGCATTAGCGTCAACACCGCCGGTCAATACCTTACCTGATGATGGCACCACGGTGTTATAAGCACGGGCAAGGCGCGTAATACTATCAAGTAAAATCACAACATCGCGTTTGTGTTCAACAAGGCGTTTGGCCTTTTCAATAACCATGTCAGTCACCTGAACGTGGCGAACAGCTGGTTCATCAAATGTTGATGAAATGACTTCACCATTCACCGAACGCTGCATATCAGTGACTTCTTCCGGGCGTTCATCAATCAACAGCACAATCAGGTAAACTTCTGGGTGATTTTCAGAGATTGCATGAGCAATCGACTGAAGCATCATGGTTTTACCTGTACGCGGCGGTGCCACGATCAACCCACGCTGACCTTTACCCATTGGTGCGACAAGATCAATCACACGCGGTGTGTTGTCTTTTCTATCGGGGTTATAAGGCAGCTCAAGCGTAAGCTTATCTTCGGGATATAACGGCGTGAGGTTATCAAAATTGATACGATGGCGCACCGCATTAGGTTCTTCAAAGTTAACCTGTTCAACCTTCAATAGCGCAAAATAACGTTCGCCTTCTTTTGGCGCACGAATTTGACCATCAACAGTATCACCAGTTCTTAGGCCAAAGCGGCGTATCTGGCTGGGTGAGATATAAATATCATCAGGGCCGGGCAGATAATTTGATTCAGGTGCACGCAGGAAGCCAAAACCATCAGCAAGCACTTCGAGCACACCACTGCCATAAATAGGCACATCGTCTTCGGCAAGCTGCTTCAGGATAGCAAACATCATATCCTGTTTACGCAGGGTAGATGCATTTTCAATTTCCAACTCTTCTGCATAGGACAGAAGGTCTGCTGGCGACTTTTTCTTAAGATCTTGTAAATTCATGGCAACCGCCAATAAGGGAATTTTATTTTTTTGGGAGGGACAGAGTCAAACTCATAACACACTATACCCTTTTTTAGGGTTTTTGGTCAATGCCATGTTAAATGTTATAGCTTAATGGACTAGAACGGCTGAACAACAACCAAAATTACGATAATGATCATCAATAATGTCGGCACTTCGTTCCAAATACGGTAATACCGATCTGATTTTATATTTAGGCCAGACTCAAGCCCTTTGCGCATAACAGCAAATTTGCCATGAACACCGGCAAGGGCAAAGACAAGCACGACTTTTGCATGAAACCAACCTTCGCTCAACAAGCCAGGGTTCAGAAGCACCATCCAGAAACCCAGAACAAAGGTGATGATCATCGCAGGATTCATAATCGCTTTAAGTAAGCGGCGTTCCATTAACGAAAAAATTTTTGCACGTGCCGAATCTTTTTCAACCATGGCATGATAGACAAACAACCGCGGCAAATACAGAAGGCCTGCCATCCATGAGATCACGGCAATAATGTGAAATGCTTTAACCCAAAGATACATTTATGACCTCGACCGGATGTGCTTAACCAATGTTGCTACATGTTCGGGCGGTGTGTCTGGATTAAATCCATGGCCAAGATTGAAGATATGTGGACGTGTCGCACATGCATCAAGGATAGCATCAGCAGCAGAAAGCATATCTTTACCGCCAGCAATAACCGCAATTGGGTCAAGATTTCCTTGCACAGCTAAACCTTTGGGAAGATTCTGGTCAGCCCATGTCATGTCAACACCATGATCGAGACCAAGACCATCTATCCCAGCCTGTTCAGCATAAGGAATAACATAATCGCCAACACCTTTAGGAAACCCAATAACTGGCGTTGTGACGCCATTATTTTTCAGACCATTTGTTATTTTCCGCATTGGGGTAGTTACAAAACGATCACGCAGGGCTGATGGTACAGCACTTGCCCAGCTATCAAAAACCATTAAGACATCCGCGCCATGTTTAGCTTTCATCGTCAAAAGGCGAATGCTGTCATCCACAAGACGGTTGATAAGATGTTCAACACCGTCAGGGTCAGACCAAAGCCAACGGCGTGATTTTCCAAAATCCTTACTGCTTCCACCTTCAATCATATAGGTCGCAACAGTCCAGGGAGCGCCGCAGAACCCGATTAAGCTCTTTTCCTGATCAAGACCTTGGCGGGTAAGCTCAAGCGCTCTTCCGACAGGTGCTAGCTTTTCTTCAAGGTCTTCTGAAGATAATGCATCGATATCGTAAGGTGAATTTAATGCTGTTAATTTTGGCCCTTCACCAGTGACAAAATGAACGCCAGCACCCATTGCCCAAGGGATCATTAAAATATCGGAAAAAATAATAGCTGCATCAAGATCATATCGTTGAATAGGTTGAAGTGTTGCTTCAGCAGCTTTCTTACTATTCAAACAATAGGAGATAAAATCAGGTTCAGATGCACGTAATGCACGATATTCGGGTAAATACCGTCCAGCTTGACGCATAAACCATATTGGCGTTTTCGCATCTTTTTGCCCTGAAAGGGTGTGATGAAGGTGCATGTTTTATCCCTACTATATATACTAATATATATATAAATAATGTGGTTGTGGTGGTTGGACACATGAATAACGGTATTCGCAATGTTTGCCAAGTTTATTCACAGTGTTTTCCACATAATATATTAATTTAAGTAATTGTTTAATATAGATAAATTATATTTTACCCATAAATAATTCAGATCAAAAAATATTTTCCCCTTGTGGATAAATGTGGGATGGCACGGTTATAAAATAGGATAGTTTAATGGTCATTTAAATATGATAGGTGTTATATTCATTTTATCCACAGCTTTTCACGCTATTATCTTTTCTAGTGATAACGGACAACAAGATTATGTCAAAAAATCAACGAAGCATCCATGTTCATCTTGTTTCTGACGCTACTGGCGAAACCACACATCAGCTTGGGCGTGCGGCGGTTGCACAATTTGCAAATGTTCGTGCAATTGAACATATTTGGACCTTGGTCCGTACCGAAGAACATTTAGACATGATCGAAGATGCGTTGAAAACACATGGCGGTATTGTGTTGTATAGTCTTGCTGACCGAGAGATCAGGTTAAAATTAGAGCAATTATGCATTAAGTTCAAAATTCCATCTGTATCGGTGCTTGACCATGTTGTGCATACTTTCACGAAGGTTTTAGGGCCTGCTTCTGAAGGTATTACTGGTGGTCAATATCGTATGGATGAAGCATATTTTGACCGAATGGAAGCCCTCGATTTCGCAATCCGTCATGATGATGGGCAAGCCCTAAACACTATCCATAATGCTGATGTGTTGATTGTTGGTATTTCACGGTCATCAAAAACACCAACTTCAATCTATCTGGCCCATCGCGGTTATAAGGTGGGCAACTATCCACTGGTGCCCGGGGTGCCAATGCCGCTTGATCAGTTTGATCATCGCAACATGTTTGTCGTCGGATTAATTCGTGATGCAAGAAGCCTTGCCCAAATTCGAAGAAACAGATTAGTGGCGATGAATGAACATGAAGGTTCTGATTATGCTGATCAAGAGACGATAGCGCTAGAACTTAAAGAAGCGCGGCAGTTATTTAATGCACATAAATGGCCTGTTATTGATGTTTCACGGCGGTCTGTTGAAGAAACAGCAGCAGCAATCATTAATTTACATAGCCGCTGGCTAGAACAACAAGTTGAGGAGGAAGCGTAATCATGCTGACGCTCCCTGACCGTGATCTTATTTTAGCGTCTTCAAGCAGCACACGTTTAAAAATGTTGAGGGATGCTGGTGTTTTATGTGCTATGCAGCCTGCACATATTGATGAAGATAGCCTAAAAGATGCAGCGCGCGCCGAAGGGTTAAACACCCGTGACGCGGCGACAATGCTTGCCGAAATGAAAGCAGTAAAAGTCAGCAATTTAAACCCGGGCGCGTATGTTATTGGGGCTGATCAATTATTGGACCTTAAAGGGCGCTGGTTTTCAAAACCAACATCATCCGATGAAGCAGCGGCTCATCTCCGGGATTTATCTGGCCAAACACATGATTTAGTAACCGCTGCGGTGATTTACCGTGATGGTGAACGTATATGGCAGCATGTTGAAGTGCCACATATTTCAGTGCGCATGTTAAATAATGACGCTATTACCGCCTATCTTAACATGATGGGAGATAAAATTTATTACACACCTGGTGTCTATATGATGGAAGATCTGGGTGCACAGATTATCAGCAAGATTGATGGATGCCCTTATAGTGTACTGGGCCTTCCTTTGTTGCAAATGATGGATTTCTTGCGTGGTCACGGCTTAGCGTTAAGGGAAGGTAATTCATGAAAATTATTGGGTTAACAGGGTCAATCGCCATGGGTAAATCTGCCATGGCCGCTATGTTCCGTAAAGAAGGTGTGCCTGTGCATGATGCAGATCAGGCGGTGCATGATTTAATGGCAGCAGGGGGAATGGCGGCAGGACCTGTTGGTGAAGCTTTCCCTGATGCACGTGCAAATGATGGCGGAATTGATCGCCCCACGCTTGGACGTCTTGTGTTTAATGATGGTAATCTACGTCAACAATTAGAGCAGATTCTTCATCCATTGGTACGTATGGAACGCGACCAATGGCTTGATCAACAGCGGCAACTCAATCATGCGGTGGCGGGGTTAGATGTCCCTCTTTTATTTGAAACAGGCGGCGAAAAAGATTGTGATGTTACGGTGGTGGCGTCATGCAGTCCTTATTTACAACGTAAACGTGCGTTGTTGCGGCCAAACATGACAGATGAGAGGTTTGATGCCATTTTGAACCTTCAAATGCCTGATGAGATGAAGCGTGAAAAAGCTGATTTTATTGTGCCGACAGATTTTGGCTTTACCGCCAGCCAATGGCATGTTCAACGTATTATCAATCAACTTAGCGGCGATTAAATATGCGTGAGATTGTACTCGATACTGAAACAACAGGGCTTAGCCCTGCAGAAGGTCACCGGATTATTGAAATTGGTGCGCTTGAAATGATCAACCATGTGCCAACAGGTCAGACATTTCATATTTATATAAATCCGGAGCGAGATATCGACCCTGATGCGATGGCCGTGCATGGGATTACCAATGAACGTGTTGCCAATGAACGTGTTTTTGCTGACATTGCCGAAGATTTTTTGAATTTCATCCAAGATGACCCATTGGTCATTCATAACGCCCCATTTGATATGGGCTTTATCAATGCAGAATTAGAAAAATGTGGCCGCCAAGCACTGCCAAAAGATAGGGCCATTGATACATTAGTGATGGCCCGCAAAAAATTCCCTGGTGGCCAAGCCAGCCTAGATGCGCTTTGTCGTAAGTTTGGGATCGACAATACTCACCGTGAATTACATGGTGCAATGATTGATACCGATTTATTGGCAGATGTGTATATCGAATTATTGGGCGGAAAACAGCCCGGGTTATCACTTACCGCCAATAGTGAGCAACAGATTGCGATGTCATCGCATACAAATGCACCTGAAGCAGGTAAAGAAAAGCGTGCGGCGCGTGCGTTTCCTCCATCAACAGACGAAATAAAAGCCCATCAACAGTTTATTATTGATGAGCTTAATGATCCGCTATGGAAAAAGCTAGAGCAGTCTAACGGTTAGGCATTGGCTTATTATGCGTTGCCTTGCTGTCCTTGAATGCCTTGCTGATAAACACGGATAAAGTCGATCGGCTGAATATTTAGGGGCATAAAGCCGCCAGCTTGGGTTGTTTCTGAAAGAATAGCGCGCGCGAATGGGAAGATCATTCTTGGGCCTTCAATCATCACAATTGGGTGTAATGCGTTATCAGCGACGGATGGTGCAACTGACATTATGCCAGCATAAGCTAATTCAGCGATGAAGATGTCTTGTTCTTCACGTGTTGCGGTTGCACGAATAGAAAGCACAACTTCAAACAAACGATCTTCATTGAGCGGTGTTGCCGTTACATTAACATTGATTTCAATTTCAGGCTGACCATTATTTTCCATCAGAACTTGAGGTGCACCAGGATTTTCAAAAGAAAAATCCTTTATATATTGAGTATGGATAACCAGTTGTTGGCCTTGTTCACCAGCGCCATTAGTAGATGCTGTCTCATTATTCGTTGAATCTTCTGCCATGATGGCCTCCTTTAATCCTGATGACGTATTCCTAAACTAAGGTGAGGATTTGATCAATCGCGGCGTTTATAATCGCCTTCAATCGTGACGTTAGATGCATCTTTACCATCATTAATAGGTTGCTCTGCCGTATTTTGACCAAATGGCTGTTCGGGGTGTTGCTGACCCATATTGTTCATCGTGAATTTGAAAGCCTGATTGTTCACATTAGGTGCCAAACGCCGAATTAATGTGAGCAACGTTGCCATGATCCTTGTGCGCAAGCCTGGGATGAATAAAATAAACCCTAGCGCATCGGTGGCATAGCCAGGAATAAGCAATAACACCGCCGCCAGCATAATGGCAGCACCATCAGCAACTTCAAGTAACGGAGCCCGGCCTTGGGCAACAGATGCAGCCATGCGCTGAAGCGTAGATGCACCAGATGTTCGAAAAAGCCTGATGCCAATCGCGGCGGTGACAAAAACACCAATAATGGTAAGTCCAATGCCAATTTCATGCCCAACTAAACCAAAGACTACAATTTCCAGCCAAATCAGACCAATGATCATCGCTAATGAGATGAGTCCAAACATGATGAAATTTCCCTGCTTCTACGTAACATTGATGCCTAGGTGCTTGATGTTATGCACCATGACACCTATTTCTGATGTATGATGTTAACATCCACAATTAAAGATGTGACGAAATAGTTTTTGTGATCATTCAACAGACCTCTATAATAGCCGAAATTAAACTAGCTAGAATAGCATAAATAAAAGGATCAAATTATGCAGGGCGGCCTTCCTTACATTGATATTCTCATCTTTGCGATTATTGCAATTTTCCTAGGATTACGCCTTAGATCTGTATTGGGAAAGCGGACAGGGTTTGAACAAGAATATACCCGTGACCCAGAAGCGCTCGAAGCATTGAAAGCCAAAGCAGAGCCAACAACAGCATCAAATATAAATGGTGATGGTATTCCTGCTCTTGTATCAGCTGACCCGTCTTTTAGTGAAATGGAATTCACCAAAGGGGCGAGCATGGCTTATGACATGATCCTAAAGTCTTTCGCTGAAGGTGATACTGAAGCGCTAAAACCATTACTTGGTTATGAAATGGCGGCAAGCTTTAATGATGCCATTCGTGAACGTGGTAAAGCTGGTGAGGTATTAACGATCGAACTGGTATCACTAGATCGTGCGGTAGTTACCGATGCAAAACTGCGTGATGGGTTGGCGGCAGTAACCGTTGAATTTACATCACAGCAAAAGCGTAAATTGTTATCAGAACAAGGTGATGTGATTGATGGCGGTGATGGTGAGGTTGAGACCTTCGTTGATTCATGGACCTTTGAGCGTGATATCAGCTCTCAAGATCCTACATGGTTGCTGGTGGAAACAGAATCTGTTCAGTAAGTTTAACCCTAACAAAGGGTGATGAGATCCGTTATGGGGAAAAAATCATTAAATCGTGATGACATTTCCATTTGGAAGAAAGTAACGGAAACAGTTACGCCGATTTTACGCCAATCCTTTGGTGTTAATTCATCAGCGTCCACCGAAGATATGCCGGTGGTGAAAAAAAAGAACGTATCGGCAAGCACGCCTAAGCCGGCTCTATCTTCTAGTCAATCTTCAGCCAAATCTTCAGCTAAATCACTATCTCAATCATTAAGCACAACGGCGGCAACGCTACCTGCCCGCAAGCAAGCATCGCTTACACCAGCTGATTTGGACCAGTCTGGTTTTGGCGGTATTTCACGCGCAGGTGCACGGTCAATAAAATCAGGTCAGCGCGGTTATACAACCAAAATTGATCTCCATGGCCTGAGCCGAGAGAAGGCACATATTAAATTGCGTCAATTTTTGCAATCTTCCGCCACTAATGGACATCGTGACGTCTTAGTAATCACCGGTAAAGGAACAGCAGGTAAAGGCGTCATTAGGTCTTATTTGCCTGTTTGGTTAAATGAACCGCCACTATCAGACTTGGTGATTGCGTATTGCCAAGCTCAACCAAAAGATGGCGGCGGCGGCGCATGGTATGTTAACCTGAGGACATGACACGATCATCTGACACATATCAAGGTACGGCGTTTGGGCAACGTTTACGTGCGTTACGGCATGAAAAATCTATCACGCTTGCAGATATGGCCAAAATTCTGGGCGTAACATCAAGTTATTTGTCGCAAATAGAAACAGGAAAGAAAAACCCAACATCGTCAGTGATGGTAGACCAAATCTGTGCCATTTTAGGGTTAATCTGGGATGATGCTGAAGAGATGAAGCGCCTGGCGGCACATTCAAAATCGCGGGTGATGATTGACACATCACATTTAGGGCCAGAAGCAACACGTGCGGCAAATCTAATGGCTGAAGTTTTGCCAAAGGTTGATGATGACGAAGCTAAACTTATGGCTGATTGGCTTACCACACGTCTTAATCCCATGTGATGATAGTTGATTAAAGCATGAAATCTTGAAAATTCTGGCCAAAAGCTGCGTATCCTGCTAGGAAGACCAAGTTTTTAACCATGATGTATCATGTCAATATCACGATCAGAAACTGATCCTCAAGGAGCAGAAGATGACTAAAACCAGCCCAAGATCAGGCAGTGTCTCACGCAAGACTAAAGAAACATCTATTGATGTTACCCTTGTGTTAGACGGTACCGGGCATTCAGCAATTGAAACCGGCATTGGTTTTTTTGACCATATGCTTGATCAACTTGCACGTCATAGCTTAATGGATATTGATGTTAAAGCCGACGGTGATCTTCATATTGATACGCATCATACCGTCGAAGATTGTGGTTGGGCAATTGGCGCTGCATTTGCAGAAGCTATTGGTGATCGTAGTGGTATTTGCCGCTACGGGTCATTTTATCTGCCGATGGATGAAGCCATGAGCCGCGTTGCTGTTGATGTATCAGGGCGGCCCTTTTTAGTCTGGCAGGTGGATTTCACCGCAGATATAATTGGTGAGATGGATACCGAAGTCTTTCGTGAATTTTTTCAAGCCTTCAGTCAAGCTGCCGGCATTACACTTCATGCGCAGATTTTATATGGTGTGAATAACCATCACATGATTGAGTCATGCTTTAAAGCATTGGCGCGGGCGCTGCGTATTGCGGTAACAGTTGATCCCCGTGAAGCAGGGCGTGTTCCCTCCACCAAAGGTGTTTTGGGCGGTAGCCTTTAATCGCTTGGAGCCCTCAAGTTATGCGTGTTGCGGTTGTAGATTATGGTTCTGGGAATCTTCATTCAGTGATGCAGTCTTTGCAGACTGCTGCTGATACGGCGTGCCTTAATATAGAGCTACTGTTAACAGATCGTGCCGATGTCGTTGGTGGAGCTGATCGCATTATTTTGCCTGGGGTTGGGTCTTTCGCAGATTGTGCCAATAATCTGCGGCGAATTAATGAAATGGAAGCTATGCTTCATGATGCGGTTATTGCCCGGGCGACACCATTTTTGGGTATTTGTGTGGGCATGCAATTAATGGCAGATCGTGGTCTTGAAGATGGTAACACGGCTGGTCTTGGTTGGATAAATGGTGTTGTAGATAAGATCATTGCACCTGAATTAAAAATTCCGCATATGGGTTGGAATAGCCTTGATATTATAAACAAACACCCAATTTTTGAAGGTGTTGAGCAAGGGCATGCTGTTTATTTTGTCCATAGTTATTATATGATCACTGAAATGCCGGAACATGCATTGGCATCAGTTGAATATGGTGGTCGTCTTATGGCCGCAATTGGCCGTGATAATATGGTTGGTATGCAATTTCATCCTGAAAAAAGTCAGGATATTGGTCAACGTATGTTGATGAATTGGCTTAAATGGAAACCTTAAAGTTGTGAAATAATCATGATGTCTACACGTAAACCAAAAACATCTGTTGAAACAATTTCCACCATTCAAAATGGTGATTTACATGAACTTTGTGATGCCACCGAAGCTGCGATCGAAGATGGTGGTGGTTTTGGTTGGATTGAAATTCCAGCCCGCCGGACATTGGAAGACTATTGGCGCGGCGTAATGTTGATACCAGAGCGTATTCTGATCATTGGGCGTATTGATGGTGTTGTGGCATCAAGCTGTCAGATTGTTCGGCCACCCAAAAACAATGAAGCCCAGCGTTATGCCTGTCAGTTGACGACGTTTTTTGTGGCCCCATGGGCGCGCAGTCATGGGCTGGCCCCAATGATGCTGGATGAAGCTGAAGCATTTTCAAAAAGTGAAGGTTACACCATGATCAATCTGGATGTGCGTTCCACTCAGGAAAATGCAATCAGACGATATGAAGGCGCGGGTTACGTCCATTTTGCTACCCATCCAAAATATGCATATGTAAATGGTGCGTATGTTTCGGGTAATTATTATTATAAGGAAATCGAATGAACCTTTATCCCGCAATTGATATTAAGGATGGGGCATGCGTTCGGTTGCTCTATGGCGATTTCGATGCAATTACTGAATATAATCCTGACCCTGGTGATCAGGCGCGCCAGTTTGCCGATGCTGGCTGCAGGTGGATACATGTGGTCGATCTGGATGGAGCTGTCGCTGGATCAGCCATAAATATTGATGCGGTTACCGCAATTTTAGATACAGGCTTGCCTGTACAATTAGGTGGCGGTATCCGAAGTATGGACCAAATTGAAACATGGATTAATGCTGGCATCAGCCGTGTTATTCTTGGCACAGCCGCATTAAAAGATCCTAATTTAGTGAAAGAAGCCGCACGTGAATTTAGCGGGAAAATTGCTGTTGGCGCAGATACGCGTGGCGGGATGATTGCGGCCGAAGGTTGGCTTGAATCCACCAATATACCTGTTCTTGATCTGGTTAAAAGATTTGAAGACTGTGGTGTGGCGGCCATTATTTTCACTGATATTGGACGTGATGGTGCGCTTACAGGTGTTAACCTTCAAGCGACGGCTGAGCTTGCCCGTGCAACGACTATTCCGGTCATTGCATCAGGTGGGGTTGCATCAATTGAAGATATTCATGCCCTGGCTAAGGATGATAGCGGGATTGAAGGTGTGATCACTGGACGTGCCATATATGATGGACGTCTAAATTTAAGCGAAGCACTTAACGTTTTGGATGCAATGTAATGTTAGCAACGCGCATTATTCCTTGTTTGGATGTCAGCAATGGCCGTGTGGTCAAAGGGATCAATTTTGTTGATTTAGTTGATGCTGGAGATCCTGTTGAACAAGCACGCGTTTATAATGATGCTGGTGCGGATGAGCTGTGTTTTCTGGATATTACGGCAACTCATGAAGGCCGCGACACGATTTATGATGTTGTCTGCCGAACGGCCAAACAATGTTTTATGCCAGTGACGGTGGGCGGCGGTGTCCGTACCGTTGAAGACTTTCGGACGCTATTGCTGGCAGGTGCGGATAAAGTATCGGTTAATTCATCAGCCGTAGCAGATCCTGATCTATTGGGGCAGGCTGCGTCACGTTTTGGTCGGCAATGTGTTGTGCTTGCCATTGATGCCCGGGAAAATGCGGATGGGAAATTTGAAGTGTTCACGCATGGTGGCCGAACCCCGACAGGGATTGATGCTGTTGAATGGGCTGTTGATGCTGCCCATCGTGGTGCGGGCGAAATATTATTAACATCAATGGATGGTGATGGCACAAAAGATGGTTATAACCTTGCGCTGACCCGTGCCGTGTCTGATGCCGTTGATATACCTGTTATTGCATCTGGCGGTGCTGGAAATGCAAATCATATGGCGGATGCCGTGCTTGAAGGTCATGCATCAGCTGTGTTGGCTGCGTCTATTTTCCATTTTGGTGAGTTGACGGTTGATGAGGTAAAGGTAGTGATGCAAGATAGAGGCATCGCAGTGCGACGTGATAATCGCATTATGCAAAATCTTGGAGCTCGCTAATCCAATGGATGGCCGTATATTAGATAAATTATTTGATGTGATTGTGTCCCGTAAAGGAAGTGATCCTGCATCATCATGGACGGCTAAATTATTGGCTGCCGCACCCGAACTACCGGCAAAAAAACTTGGTGAGGAAAGTGCAGAGGCAATAATAGAAGCCATGAAAGGTGATAAAGCAGGTTTGACGAAAGAGGCTGCAGATGTGATCTATCATTTGATGGTGTTAATGGCGGCATCCGATGTATCGATGCAGGATGTTTGGGCTGAACTTGAGCGCCGTGAGTCGCAATCTGGTATTGCTGAAAAAGCTAGCCGCAGAAATTAACCATGTTAGAAGGAGCACCCCATGTCCTATGATCCAAACAATATTTTTGCAAAGATTTTGGACGGCAGTATTCCATCTGCACCAGTACTTGAAACCGAACACAGTTATTCATTTAGTGATATTAACCCACAAGCACCCACCCATGACCTTGTCATTCCAAAAGGGGCTTATACTGATTTAACGCAATTTGCTGAAGAAGGCAGTGATGCTGAATTAGCAGATTGGGTACGTAGCTTGGTGGCAGTGGCTAAGAAAGCTGACATCACAGAAAACGGTTATCGTATTATTGTTAATTGTGGTCCTGATGGACATCAAGAAGTACCGCATTTACACGGTCATGTGTTGGGCGGACGCCCACTTGGTTTTATGATCAGACGCCAAGATTAAAATGTTCATTCCATGTTGAAAGATGGTAGTGCCGCTTGCTTAGTGTGTTGTTTTTTGCAAAGGTAAATTACAACCTATAATTGAATATTATAAAGTTCTAATGCAAGCTAAAATCAACACAATCGCGCTCAATGGAATTGATACAACACCTGTAGATGTTCAAGTCCATATATCAAATGGTATGCCAGCCATGGCAATTGTTGGGCTTGCTGATAAGGCGGTGGCGGAATCTAAGGAACGTGTCAGGGCGGCATTAACATCACTTGGCCTTGCAATGCCTGCAAAACGTGTTGCTATTAACTTGGCACCTGCTGATCTTTCGAAGGAAGGTTCACATTATGATTTGCCCATTGCGTTAGGGTTAATGGTTGCGATGGGTGTTTTGCCAGAAGATAGTGTCGCAAATTATCTGGTGATGGGTGAATTATCTTTGGACGGAAGTTTGACTAGCGTTGCAGGCGTATTACCAGCGGCAATTGCTGCATCAGCGCAAGATTTTGGGATTATCTGTCCTGAACAATGTGGGCAAGAGGCAGCGTTTGCTGGTGAAATTCCAATTATTGCACCACCAAGTTTATCGTCATTAGTTAATCATATACGTGGTGATCAGCTGTTGAATACACCAATGCCAGTTGTAAATACCTCGACCACAAATTATCCAGATATGTCTGATCTTTCTGGGCAAGATACAGCACGCCGTGTGTTGGAAATAACTGCTGCAGGTGGTCATAACTTATTAATGATGGGTCCACCTGGTGCAGGTAAATCAATGCTGGCCGCACGATTGCCTGGTTTACTGCCAGCATTAACCGCCGAAGAAGCACTAGAAGTAACGATGGTACATTCTGTTGCTGGCATGTTGAATGGCAAGGGGTTGATTTGGCAGCGCCCTTTCCGTGATCCGCATCACACCACATCAGCGGCCGCATTGGTTGGGGGCGGTATTCGCGCAAAGCCTGGTGAAGCAAGCCTTGCGCATGGTGGTGTTTTGTTTCTTGATGAACTTGCGGAATGGCCACGACATAGTTTGGATGCATTACGGCAAACAATCGAAACAGGAAAAGCTGTTGTTAGCCGTGCAAATCACCACGTCACCTATCCGGCTAATTTCCAACTTATTGCGGCAACAAACCCATGTCGTTGCGGGTATATTTATGACGCGTCACGTGCCTGTACGCGCGCACCCCATTGTGGCCAGCAATATATGTCTAAGATTTCTGGACCAATGATTGATCGTTTCGACTTGATGATTGAAGTACCAGAAGTTCCAATATCAACATTAACTAACCCTGGAGTGAATGAGAGCAGTAGCCAGATTATTGACCGTATTTCTGGGGCGCGTAAAATGGCTGCATCACGAAGCACACAAGGCCAAAAAGGCGTTAATGCCGCCTTAAATCCAGATGTAATTGATAATGTGATTAATCTTGATGATAAAGCGAAAGCGTTGCTGATTGTTGCATCAAAAAAACAAGCGTTATCAGCGCGCGGGTATCACCGTGTATTGCGGGTGGCGCGAACAATTGCCGATCTAGCAGGTGATGAAGTAACCACGCATCAACATTTAGCTGAAGCACTGCAATATCGGCGGATACCAACACAAACGTGATTTATTAGAGTTTTTCTTCGATAGCATCCCATACTTGAGCTGCTAGATTAACACCAGTAAAACGTTCAATTTCACGGATACCTGTTGGCGAGGTGACGTTAATTTCTGTCAAATAACCGCCAATGACATCAATGCCCGTGAAGAGTAGGCCGCGCTCTTTAAGCAATGGGCCGATCGCTTCGGCGATACGGAAATCATCATCATCTAGATTAATTTCTGCAGGCTGACCACCAACATGCATGTTTGACCGAGATTCACCTTCTGCAGGCAGACGGTTTAATGCCCCAACAGCTTTACCGTCGATAAGAATAACCCGCTTATCACCAGCACGCACCTGAGGAAGGTATTGTTGTATCATCAGTGGTTCGCGTGAAACCAGCATCATTTCAAGCAATGATGACAGGTTACTGTCACCGGGCTGAATATGGAAAATACCCGCGCCACCATTTCCAAATAATGGTTTTACGATAATATTTTTATAGGTGTCGCGGAACGAGCGGATTTCATCAGAATCACGACTGATTAACGTTGGCGGCAGTAATTCAGGAAAATAAGTGACCAGTAATTTTTCTGGCGCGTTGCGAACTTCGGTTGGATTATTAACAACAAAAGTGTCGGGGTGCACATGGTCCAAAAGATGGGTCGCGGTGATATATTGCATATCAAAAGGTGGGTCTTGCCGCATTAACACAACATCGGATGAAATGAGGGGGCGTTGCTCCAACCCGCCTTCTTCATAATGTGCACCAATGGTATCGGTTAAGCGGGTGGGGCGGCCCTTGACCATGACCGCATCTTTGGGTGCAATACCGTCTTGTAACGACATGGAAATCTGTTCGGGGCCATAGATGAATAAGTCATGCCCACGCTTTTGGGCTTCCAGCCCTAGCGCAAAGGTGGTGTCCCCGCGGATATCAATTCCGCTAATGGGGTCCATTTGAATAGCAACATTCAACGGCATTGAAAGTTACTCACGATCATCATCGTTTACACGGATGTAATTTTTTACATCTGTAGCAAAGCGGAGTGAACGTGCATGTTCGACCACTTTATTAATTTCATCTTCTGATGAAGCAATGCCAGACAGATAAACGGTGCCATTCACAACATCGACAGAAAAGTTGATTGATGAAATGCTCTGATCTGCAATGAGCTTTGCACGAAGCTGTGCTTCGGCTGCATAATCTTTGGCAATGTCTTTGATGGTTGATGTATCTTTAACAGTAATTTCGTTGAGCACTTCGATCACGCCGCGCACTTGCCACGCCAATTGTGTGGCCTGAACTTTATCTTCAGGCGTATTCACTTTACCTGTTAAGAGAACAGAGCCGGCATTAACTGATGTAGAAACATTGGTAAAGAGATCTGCATTTGAACTAAGGAACGCATCGTTCAATTTCACGCGGATAACGCCATCAGACACTGATGTGCCTAGACCTTTTTCTGTTGTGCCGGCGGCAACCGCAGCAACACCAGCGCCGGCGACCGCAGTCACACAACCTGATAAAGAAATACAAGAGCCTATCACCATAAATATCATGGCGATTCGTGTAATGGTGATGGACTTGAGATGCGTCATTTTTAGGGTCTCTTTCACATAAAAATTACCATATCTTTTGATGGACCAATCTGCACGAAAACTCAACCTATTTTAAAGATTAATAGCGCTCTTCCTATGATAAATCGTAAAACGCTTGGTGAAACCACGTTAACCGAAGCGTCTTTGCAACAATAACAACACTAAAGTCTTGGTCATAATCATGACCATTTGGCAGGCCTGCCATGAAATAAGATGCCGTTGCCATGAGACGCTTGCGGGACTTATGGCTGGGTAATGCCTGGCTTATATCTGTGTGATTTCTGCGAAATTTAACTTCGATAAAATGGATTTTGTTTTTTTTACGGGTAATGAGGTCAATTTCACCATAAGGGGATCGGTACCGAAAATGTAAAATATGATACCCGCGCATCAACAAGCAGCACCCAACCCAATATTCTGCAAACCGCCCCCAGCGTTCAGCATTAACTTTGCCGTTATGGCTTGGCAGCTTAGGTGAATTTGTCATTCCATCATGTCGTTGCGTTCGGAATCTTTCAAATTAAGTGCGATCCCATAAACATCTTTCTTGGCACGTCCTGCAATGGCGGTAACATATGAAACCGCATCTTTGGTGGTCATTCCTTTGCCTAAGGCTTCTTCTAATGATTTGATGATTTGTTCATCATCAAAAGCAGTATTGGTGACCAGCGGCCCCAACATCAACACAAGCTCGCCTTTTAGCTCAGTGCTGTTTAGTTCTTCAAAGAGGGAACGCGTCGTCCCATGATAAAAACTTTCATGAAGTTTGGTTAGCTCACGTGCGATAACGGCCTGCCTGTCCGGATAAAGTTCACACATAACCCCAAGTGTTGCAGCAAGACGTTTTGGGTTTTCATAAAAAACAGTGGTTGAGGTAACCGCCATCAATGCTTGAAGTTGATCTTTCTTTTTCTTTAAACTTTGTGGCAAGAACCCTGCAAAATGAAATTGATCAGTTGGCAAGCCAGATGCCGCAAGTGCTGTTAAAACAGCAGATGCCCCGGGAAGCGACGTGACAGGAATACCCTTTTCGCGACAAGCTGCGACAAGCTGGTAACCGGGATCAGAAATAAGAGGTGTGCCTGCATCACTAACAAGAACAATAGTTTTGCCATCATTAAGTGCAGATATAATGCCATTGAGTACATGTTCGCCGCTGTGGTCATGATAAGGTATCATCTTTGTGGAAATACCAAGACGTGCGAGCAATTTTCCAGTATGGCGTGTATCTTCACAGGCGATCATATCAGCAGAACGTAATGCTGCTTCCGCACGCGGTGTTAGGTCGCCAAGATTACCAATAGGGGTAGCGGTTACGATAAGGCCAGTAAAAGGAAGTTGATCTAATGATGAAGTATCTTTACTGGGCGGCATGGCCATAATACCTTTAGGTAGTAATGATTAAGGAAAGCGATGTTGTCGAGCGTGATAAGTAATAAGTCTAACACATCTGGTAAAATAAACAGGCGGTCTTTTGAAAAGATGGTGCCGTTTATGGCAGGGATTATTTCGCTTGGGCTATTGGCAGGTTGTGGGGATGATGTACCGCCAATTGTTACGGCACCATCACCCGTAGAAAAAGCAACACAACAACAAAAACCACAAAAAGATGAGCTTGCGGATGCAGAGCAAAATGACGTTTCAAGTGATGAAGACGTTCCGGTCTTAGAAATAAACAACACCGCGCCGCAAGAAAATGAGTTGGAAACAAGTGAGCGCGATCAAACCATCCAGTCCATCATTGATCAGCTGAAACAACGTGACACGTTAAAAAAGCAACTCGACCGTACTGATACCACTAGTATTAACGCAGGCAGCAGTATTTCTGAACAAGACAATACAGCGATAATTTCAAAAGGAATTACGACAGAAGCAATAACATCAGCATCACCAGAAGATAGTGATAAAGTAATATGGAGTATTGATGCAGGCCAACGCAAAATTGAAGATATTCAAGAAGTGATTATTCCTGAGGGTCGTGATCCATCACTTGCAGCAGAAGCATTGGCGGCGGCATTTGCCTTGGTCCAAGACCACACAGAACTATCTGAAACGTTAATTCAGGATGAAGATACGCCGATACAAATTGTGGCAAAACCATCTGATGGTATACGTGCCGCTATATTGGCACCATTAGCAGGTAAGGCTGAAAAAATTGGCCAAGATATGCAACGTGGAGCTGAGCTGGCAGTATTTACATTAAATAATCCGAATATTGATCTTACATTCCATGACACGTCTGTAGGGGTAAATAAAGCGATGGGCGCAGCCTTAACGCAGCAGCCAGATGTTATCATTGGGCCATTATTTGCAGATGATACGCATAAAGCAAAATCGTCTGCACAACTTGCAACTATACCTATCTTAAGTTTTTCCAATGATAGTTCAACTGCTGGGGATGGTGTGTGGTTGCTGGGCCAGACACCTGAGCAAGAAATTGCTGTTGTGTTAGCGCATGCATTGAGGGAGGTTCAGCCTATTAAGGATGCAGGCCGTGATCAACTTTCAATCGGGCTTATTGTGCAAGATAATGCTTATGGTCGCCGCATCAGCGATCAAGCCGTTGAAATGATATTTACAAAAGGTGGGGTAACGGCAGAAATGCTTACCCTTAATCAAGACGTGCTTGATGATGAAGTTACCTTAAGAGCCGCTGTCAAAAATCTGACAAAATGGTTACCCCCCTCCTCAGAAGGTGAAGAACGTCCACCGCGATTTGATATAGTCATTATTGCAGGCGATGTTTCTTTTGGGTTAAGAGTGGCGCCAGTGTTGTCATGGTATGACCTTGACCCTGCAAAAGTGAAATACCTTGGCACGTCGCAATGGATTGCGGCTTCAATTTTACAGGAACCGTCCCTTAATGGCGGATGGTTTGCAAGTCAGCCTGCTGCCCAAGCTGAACAATTTCAATCGTTATGGAAAGTCACCAATAATAATGTGGCCAGTAAATACGCCATGATGGCATTTGACGCGGTGGCTTTGGTCAGCACGTTGCCTTCAGGAAATTCTGGTGAATTACAAGAGGCACTAACAAGTGGTGGCGGCTTTAATGGATTTAGTGGCGCATTTAAACTTAGCCCTGCGGGGCAAAATTCACGGCAGCTTGAAATACGTGAAATTACAACACCAAGTTTCGAAGTGATCGTGCCAGCAAAAACAACGTTTAATTGATGAGTAGTGCACTTAAAATAGTGTTTAATAAAGGTGTACCTTCATTAGTAAGTGCAAGGTGATTATATTTGTGTGTCACAAGACCTTCATTGATTAACGTGTCTAACATGTCATGATTTAACCAATTATTGGTTGGGCCCACCCGCGATATGACCGCAGGTAAATCAACACCTTCCGTCAGGCGAAGGCCCATCATCATCGCTTCATGTGCATAATCAAGGTCACTATCTTCTGATAGAAGATCAATGGCATTGCTTGCGGTTAAGACATCATCAAGCCAAGCTTGTGGATCACGGCGTGAACGTGTTTCCATGCGCATACCATTTTTGAAAAATCGACCATATGCCCCAGGGCCAATCCCGAGCCAATCTTGAGCTTTCCAATAAATAAGGTTGTGTTTGCACTGCGCCCCTTCACGTGCATGGTTTGAGGTTTCATAAGCATTGAGACCTGCGTCATTGGTCAGGTTTCGCGTGATATCAAATAGAACACGTGCATCATCGTCAGGCGGCACATCTAATAACCCGCGCTTATGTTTGCTCCAGAACGCTGTGCCTTGTTCAAGGGTAAGTTGATAGATCGAGTAATGGTCGAGGCCAAGGGCGATAATGCGTTGAAGCTCACTTGTCCAGTCATCTGGCTTGTGGTCTGGCCGTGCATAAATAAAGTCTGCCGAAACGCGGGCAAAATGTTGCCGCGCTATTTCAAGTGCGGCTAAGGCTTCGGCAGATGAATGGGCGCGGCCAAGAAATGTAAGGGCATCATCATTGAGTGATTGTATTCCCATCGATAATCGGTTGGCCCCTGCGGCGGCAAAATCCTTTAATTTTGCAGCTTCAACACTGGTGGGATTAGCTTCCATCGTAATTTCAATATCATCAGCAGGTATAAAAATATCTGATGCTGCATCAATGACTGCGGCCATGGTTGATGGCGCCATCATTGACGGCGTGCCGCCACCAAAAAAGATACTTTGAATTTTTGTCCTTCGTCTGTCAGAAAAATCAGCCATGTAGTTGAGTTCATGCACCAGCGCATCGGCCCATTTAGGATGGTCAACATGATCAACAACATGTGAATTAAAGTCACAATAAGGGCATTTTGAAGCGCAGAACGGCCAATGAATATAAAGTGCAAGATCTTGCATCATGGCTCATCCCAGCGTGGTTATTGGCGTTTTGTTGTTTCTGTAAAACAGGTTTTTAGCAACTGGGTGAATGCCTTGGCGCGGTGACTTACGCTGTGTTTCCAATCGGGATCAACTTCACCAAACGTTTTTTCTTCACCGCGAAGCTTAAAAACAGGGTCATAACCAAAGCCGTTTTCGCCACGTGGCGGCCAGACAAAATCACCATCAATGATACCTTCAACGGTTTCATCATGCCCGTCAGGCCAAACAATAGATAGCGCACAAACAAATCGGCAATGTGTATCGTCACTGCCTGATGCGATGAACGCATCTTGTACTTTTTGCATGGCATCATTGAAATCTTTATTAGGCCCGGCCCAGCGCGCTGAATAAAGCCCGGGGGCTTTATTAATAGCCATTAATTCAAAACCGCTATCATCAGCCAAAGCTGGGTGACCGCTTGCAACCGCTGCCGCGCGGGCTTTTAAAATGGCATTACCTTTATACGTATCTTCGGTCTCTTCAGGTTCCGGTAAGTTAAGCTCGCCCGCACTTTTGACAGTAATAGCAAACATATTTAGCAATTCACGAATTTCACGCACCTTGCCTTCATTATGGCTGGCAACAATAAGTGTGTGTTCAGTAAGTTGCCGTCCCATAACTATAACCCACGCTTTACAGCATCACGCTGCATTTCAGCAATATCGCGGATGCCTGCTTCAGCAAGACTGATTAAGGCATTCATTTCATCTTTGCTGAACGGCTTTTCTTCAGCAGTCATCTGAATTTCAACAATACCGCCTTCTGCTGTCAGGATAAAATTAGCATCGGTTTCAGCAGCAGAGTCTTCCGCATAGTCTAAATCCAGCACGGGTGTGCCGTTATAAATACCGCACGAGATCGCCGCAACTTGATCGCTAAGTGGGATGCGGGTAATGCTGCCAGCCAGCAACAACTTTTCACAAGCAATACTGAGCGCAACCCATGCACCAGTGATTGAGGCTGTTCTGGTGCCGCCATCAGCTTGCAATACATCACAATCAACTTTGATTTGACGTTCCCCTAAGGCGTCCAGGTCAGTCACGGCCCGAAGTGAACGTCCGATCAGGCGTTGAATTTCCTGGGTGCGTCCAGATTGTTTACCGCGTGCAGCCTCACGGTCGGTGCGGGTGTGGGTGGAACGCGGTAACATACCGTATTCCGCCGTCACCCAACCTTTGCCGGAGTTACGCAAAAAGGGTGGTACACGTTCTTCAACACTTGCGGTGCATAACACATGGGTATTGCCACATTTGACCAAGCATGATCCTTCCGCATAGGGGGAAAACCCTGGCTCAAAAGACATGATGCGCAATTCATCAATATTGCGACCAGAAGGACGTTGTGAAGAAGGTGTTGTGCTCATCAGAGTCTCCATAAGAACAGCTGCCCAATTACTTGGACAAGAGATAGGGTCTATTGACGCCCATCTCTAGCATATCTAATCTGGCCTTATGAACGATTATTTTGCAACATCATTAACGGGCACGTCATTTAAAGATCAAGATACTGATCGACTTGATGTGCGTATGCGAAATATTTTCACCAAAATCGTTGATCTTTACCTGGAAACGGGATCACCAGTTGGCTCCAAATCAATTGCAGCTGGGATGGAAAACACATTATCACCCGCATCTATTCGGTCGATCATGGCTGAGCTTGAACAAATCGGGTTGTTATATCAACCCCATGCATCTGCTGGCCGAATGCCAACTGAGACCGGATTACGTCTTTTTGTAAATGGCTTGATGGAGCTGGGCGGTGATTTATCTGAAGAAACACGGGCACAGATCGATGGTGAGTGTCTTGCAAATGGACTTAGCTTTACTGATGCATTGGCAAAAACCACATCAGCACTTTCTGGCCTTTCGCATTGTGCATCTTTAGTGATTTCGCCGACAGCGGATGCTGTTATTCGGCATGTAGAATTTGTGCCCCTTGGCAAAACCAAAGCATTAGTGGTGATCGTCACAGGATCAGGCCAAGTAGAAAACAGAATAATTACGCTTCCTGCAGGGTTGCCGGCATCAGCGCTTATTGAAGCTGGCAACTTCTTGAGCACAACGCTAGCAGGTTCAACATTGACTGAAGCTGGCGGTAAATTGCAGCTTGATATTCAATCCCGCAAAGCAGAAATAGACACGCTTGCCCAAAAGGTTGTGGATACTGGCATGGCTATTTTTTCAGGTGATCAACGCGACCAAGGAACATTAATTTTAAAAGGCCATGCGAATTTATTAAAAGATGTTACCGCATCAGATGACGTCGAAAAAATCAGCCGTCTTTTTACGATGTTGGAAGCGCGAGAACATACAATGAATTTACTTGAAGCTGTGCAATTGGGTTCAGGTGTTCAGATATTTATTGGTGCTGAGAACAACCTTTTTAAGCATACAGACTGCACAATGATTATTGCGCCATATCAAGATAGCGCACAAAAGATTGTTGGGGCGGTTGGTGTGATCGGACCACGCCGTATGAATTATGCCAGAATCATCCCGATGGTTGACTATACGTCTGATGCAATCACCAAGATGTTAAGCCAATAGTGCATATCCTTTTTTTACCAACACCTTGGCAAAGCACATGTTATTGACTACATAACGCCATGACGTATTAAATTCACGGCAAAGAAAGGCCATTCATGTCTGACCAAAAAGATAAGAAAATGGATAACGCAGCAGAAACGTCTGAAGATGATATCATCTTAGATGAAGAGGTTTTAGCTCAATCTGTGGCTGATGCTGAAACGGCTGATGCTGATGGTAGTGATCATGCACCAGAAGAAGAGCTGGATCCAATCGCAGCGCTTGAAGCGGAGCGTGATGAGCTGAAGGATCAAGCCTTACGTGCGATGGCTGAGGTTGAAAATATGCGTCGGCGCACCGAACGTGAATTAAGCCAGTCACGTAAATATGGCCATTCAAATTTTGCCCGTGATTTACTTTCTGCGGTTGAAAACCTGAAACGTGCTGTTGATGTGCTGCCTGAAGATCGCACAGATCTTGATGAAACGATGGCAAATCTTGTGATTGGTGTTGAGATGATCAATCAGGAAATAAACACAGTCTTGGAAAAGCATGGTGTCAACGTCATCGACCCTATGGGTGAAAAATTTGACTATGAAAAGCATCAGGCCATGTTTGAAATACCTACAAATGAAGCTGAGCCTGGCGTTGTGATGCAAGTAGCGCAGCGTGGTTGGATGTTACATGATCGTTTGTTATCTCCTGCCATGGTTGGGGTTTCAAAACCTGCAGAAGACGAAAAATCATAAAATTTTAGCTAAAAAGCCTGCTTTTTGAGGGAATTGACCATGTTTTATCCCCTTGTAATGACTTACAGGCTTCTTATATGAGAAATGTAGTTTAATTTACGGCCTTGCCGTGGCGCCATGTTGAGTTCGGCGTAAATAGTTGAAGAAATCGAAAGAGGATGAAGATGGGTAAAGTTATTGGTATTGATTTGGGCACAACCAATTCATGTGTTGCCGTGATGGATGGATCTTCCGCCAAGGTTATTGAAAATGCGGAAGGTGCACGCACAACCCCTTCTATGGTGGCTTTTGCTGATGGTGATGAACGTCTTGTGGGTCAACCTGCAAAACGCCAAGCGGTGACCAACCCAGAAAACACACTTTTTGCCATTAAGCGTCTTATAGGCCGCCGCCATGGTGATGAAGCATCAAAACGATTTGCTGGATTAGTACCTTATAATACTGTTGCCGGCGATAATGGTGATGCATGGGTGGAAGCAGATGGTGAAAAATATTCACCTTCACAAGTATCCAGTTTTATTCTGCGTAAGTTGAAAGAAGATGCCGAAGCGTTTTTAGGTGAAACTGTTTCCGAAGCCGTGATTACGGTGCCGGCATATTTTAATGATGCGCAGCGTCAGGCCACAAAAGATGCAGGCAAAATTGCAGGTCTTGATGTGCTTCGTATTATTAACGAGCCAACCGCAGCTGCACTTGCCTATGGTCTAGATAAAAAAGAAACTGGCATCATTGCTGTTTATGACCTTGGGGGCGGTACGTTCGATGTATCTATTCTTGAAATTGGTGATGGCGTATTTGAAGTAAAATCTACTAATGGTGATACGTTCCTTGGTGGTGAAGATTTTGACCAACGGATTATTGATTTTCTTGCTGATGAATTCAAAAAGGAAAACAGCATTGATCTTCGTGGTGACAAACTTGCGCTTCAGCGTTTGAAGGAAGCTGCCGAAAAAGCCAAGATAGAGCTTTCAAGCGCGACACAAACCGAAGTGAATTTACCGTTTATTACTGCAGATGCATCTGGGCCTAAGCACCTAAATGTTAAAATGACGCGTGCAACCCTTGAGTCTATTGTTGATGATCTGGTCAAGCGAAGCATTGAGCCATGTAAAGCAGCATTTAAAGATGCTGGGGTTAAGGCCGAAGATATTGATGAAGTGATCATGGTGGGCGGGATGACGCGCATGCCAAAGATCATTGAAGTGGTACAGGAATTCTTCAAAACCGAACCGCATCGCGGGGTAAACCCTGATGAAGTGGTTGCATCTGGCGCGGCTATTCAGGGCGGTGTGTTGAAAGGCGATGTTAAAGATGTACTTCTTCTAGATGTCACACCACTTTCGCTAGGTATTGAAACATTGGGTGGTGTCTTCACACGCTTGATTGATCGCAACACCACGATCCCTACAAAAAAGTCACAAGTGTTTTCAACTGCTGATGACAATCAAACAGCCGTGACCATTCGCGTTTTCCAAGGTGAACGTGAAATGGCAGCAGATAATAAACTTCTGGGTCAATTTGACCTTGTCGGGATTCCGGCAGCTGCACGCGGCATCCCACAGATTGAAGTGACTTTTGATATTGATGCAAACGGCATTGTTAACGTAAGCGCTAAAGACAAAGCGACAGGTAAGGAACAACAGATCAAGATTCAAGCATCAGGCGGATTAAGTGATGATGATATTGAACAAATGGTCAAAGATGCTGAAGCCAATGCAGAGGAAGATAAAAAGCGCCGTGAAAAAGTTGAATCACGAAATCAAGCTGAATCTTTAGTGCATGGTGCTGAAAAATCACTTGAAGATCTTGGCGATAAAGCTGACCCAGCGTTAAAAGAAGAAGTTGAAACAGCTTCGGCGGCCCTCAAAGAAGCACTTGCTGATGAAGATCGTGAAGATTTTGCTGCTGAAACAGAAGCACTATCTGCGGCCTTGATGAAAGTTGGTGAAGCTGCATATGCTGAACAACAGCAAGAAGGTGCTGAAGGTGATGCGGGTGCAAATGCGCAGGATGACAATGTTGTTGATGCTGAGTTTGAGGACATTTCCGATGACCAAGCTGATGACAAAGCTGATGACGATAAGAAGTCAGACAGCTAATCACCAAACGGCAGTTTAACGTTCTTCTGGAGTAATGGTCTGACCCATGGCAAAGCGTGATTTTTATGATGTCCTTGGTGTTGGCCGCGATGCTGATGAAAAGGCAATTAAAGGTGCTTATCGCAAGCAAGCCATGAAATATCATCCGGATCGTAATCCGGATGATGCTGTTGCAGAAGAAAAATTCCGTGAAGCAACCGAAGCATATGATGTGCTTAAGGATGACCAAAAGCGTGCGGCTTATGATCAGATGGGCCATGCGGCATTTGAACAAGGCGGTGGTTTTGGCGGTGGCGGTGCAGGTTTTGGTGGCGGCGGTTTTTCAGATATCTTTGACGAGATGTTCTCTGACTTTATGGGGGGACGTGGCGGCGGCCGGCGTGCCAATACAAGCGGGTCTGATCTAAGATATGATATGGAAATCACCCTTGCTGAAGCATTTGAAGGTGATAACAAAACCATTTCTATTCCTGTTGCCAGCACATGTGAGCCGTGTAGCGGTTCAGGTGCAGCACCTGGCTCAACACCAACAACATGCGGGACATGCGGCGGCCACGGAAAAGTTCGTGCTCAGCAGGGTTTCTTTACCGTTGAACGGACATGCCCATCATGTCAGGGTCAAGGCCAAACAATCTCTTCACCATGTGGAAGTTGTGGTGGCCAAGGACGAGTTCAGAAAAATAGAACACTTAATGTAAATATCCCTGCAGGTGTTGATACTGGAACACGTATTCGTCTTTCTGGCGAAGGTGAAGCTGGTCTTCGTGGCGGGGGTGCAGGTGATCTTTATATTTTCATTAATGTATTAAGCCATGAGTTATTTGAGCGTGAGGGGACAAATTTATTGCTCACCATGCCGGTGCCAATGACCACTGCAGCACTGGGTGGCACGATTGATGTGCCTAATCTTGACGGTAAAATGGCACGAGTTACCATACAGCCTGGCACACAAGCAGGTCATCGTCTGCGGCTGAAGGGCAAAGGTATGCCTGGGTTACAAGGGCGTGCACGTGGTGATCTTTATGTTGATATTCATGTTGAAACACCAGTTAATTTGACTGGGAAACAAAAAGATTTGCTTAAAGATTTTGCCAAAAATTCTGGTAAGCAAAACCCTGAATCTGAAGGGTTCATGGATCGTATCAAAAAAATGTTCACTGATAACTGATAAGCACGAACATGTGCTTGTGAC
>CBFIAO010000009.1:0-2735 GCA_965660595.1 Puniceispirillales bacterium (SeqCode)
TGCTGTACTTATGCCGATCGTTAAGACACGCCTTTGAGGTCATTGCCACCCATGCCAGATACGTCACCACCAAAAAAACCAGCATCAGCTGCCGCCGCCGCACCGCATTTAGGACGGGCTGAGGCACATAAATCCATTCAGGTGCGTGGTGCACGTGAACATAATTTGAATGATATTCATGTCGATATTCCGCGTGATTCGTTCGTTGTGTTGACGGGATTGTCTGGGTCAGGCAAGTCCAGCCTTGCCTTTGATACGATTTATGCCGAAGGGCAACGCAGGTATGTGGAATCTTTATCCGCTTATGCACGGCAATTCCTTGAAATGATGCAAAAGCCAGATGTTGATCTGATTGAGGGGCTGTCGCCTGCAATTTCTATCGAGCAAAAGACAACATCACGTAATCCGCGGTCTACGGTTGGGACAGTGACCGAGATTTATGACTATATGCGCCTGTTATGGGCACGTGTCGGCACGCCGTATTCGCCCGCCACGGGGTTACCGATTAAAAGCCAGACCGTCAGCCAGATGGTCGATAACATGATGGGGCTTGATGATGGCACGCGGCTTTATCTGTTGGCGCCGATTATCCGAGGTAGAAAAGGTGAATACCGCAAAGAATTGATGACGTTGCAAGCACGCGGATATCAGCGAGTTAAGATTGATGGTGACATGTATGACATGGACAGCCTGCCGCAACTGGATAAGAAGAAAAAACATAATATTGAGGTCGTGGTGGACCGAATTGTCATCCGCCATGACGATGATGAATTGCTGACGCGGCTTGCGGATTCGGTGGAAACAGCGTTGAAGCTAACCGATGGATTGGTGATTGCCGAGGAAGTCCCGAAAGATAGTGATCAAGCCGGTAAGCAGCATGTCTATTCTGCACGGTTTGCCTGCCCTGTATCAGGCTTTACGATTGATGAGATCGAACCACGCCTGTTTTCATTCAACAACCCTTTTGGCGCTTGCCCTGATTGTGATGGGTTAGGTAAATCAAGTCATTTTGACCGCCAATTGGTGATCCCTAACACAACAAAGACGTTGCGTGATGGTGCTGTCGCGCCATGGGCATCATCCACCGCGAAATATTATATCCAGACGCTAAGTTCACTTGGCCGCCATTATAAATTCAATCTGGATACGCCATTTGAAGATTTAGATCTGGCGGTGCAAGAGGCGATATTGTTCGGGTCTGGTGGTGACGACATCACCATGGAATATGATGATGGCCTGCGGTCATACCGCACCAAGAAGCCTTTTGAAGGTGTCATTCCGAATTTGCAGCGACGTATGCGTGAAACAGATTCGTCCTGGATCAGAGAAGAATTGGGCAAGTATCAAGCTGACCATCCTTGTGATAGTTGCGGCGGCAAGCGCCTTAAGCCTGAAGCCTTAGCCGTGCGGGTGGCGGATTATGATATTGCTGATATCTCAACCCTTTCTATTGGGGATGCGGTGGATTGGTTTGGCCAAGTGGCCGAAAAGTTAACCAAGCAAGAGAATGAGATTGCAGGACGTATCTTAAAAGAGATTAATGAACGCCTGATGTTCCTAGCCAATGTGGGGTTGAATTATCTGTCGATGGGGCGGTCTTCGGGCACGCTTTCAGGTGGGGAAAGCCAACGTATTAGGCTGGCCTCGCAAATCGGGTCAGGGCTTACCGGTGTTTTATATGTGCTGGATGAGCCGTCCATTGGGCTGCACCAACGTGATAATGACCGTTTGTTGAAGACCTTGAAGCGGCTGCGTGATCTGGGCAACACCGTGCTGGTGGTTGAACATGATGAGGAAGCTATTTTAGAGGCTGATCACGTTATTGATATGGGCCCGGGCGCTGGGGTGCATGGCGGTCATGTGGTGGCAGAAGGCACGCCAGATGATATTCTGGCAACCGAAGCATCCACCACCGGGCAATATCTTTCTGGTAAGCGTGAAATTGCCATCCCAGCGACAAGGCGGACATGGCGTGATGATAAAGTCATCCGCCTTAAAGGGGCTAGCGGTAATAACCTGCAAGATGTGAGTGTGGATTTCCCGCTTGGGGTGCTGACTTGTGTGACCGGGGTTTCAGGCAGCGGTAAATCAACGCTGGTGCTGGAAACATTATGGAAAACCATGGCGCGGCGGTTGATGAACGCACGTGAAGTCCCTGCCCCGCTGGAACGTATTGAAGGGCTGCATCATCTGGATAAGGTGGTGGATATTGATCAGTCACCAATTGGCAGAACGCCGCGGTCTAACCCTGCGACCTATACCGGTGCTTTTACGCCGATCCGTGAGTGGTTCGCGGGCCTGCCTGAAGCGAAAACACGTGGTTATGCGCCCGGCCGATTTAGCTTTAACGTCAAAGGTGGGCGGTGTGAAGCCTGCCAAGGTGACGGTCTGATCAAGATTGAGATGCATTTCTTGCCAGATGTTTACGTGACTTGCGACACATGTAAGGGCAAGCGATACAATCGTGAGACATTAGAAATAATGTGGCGTGACAAGTCGATAGCAGATGTTCTTGATATGACAGTTGAAGATGGACTGGAGTATTTTAAGGCCGTGCCATCGGTGCGTGATAAGCTGGAGACCATGATGCGGGTCGGGCTGGGCTATGTGAAGATTGGCCAGCAGGCAACGACACTTTCAGGTGGGGAAGCCCAGCGGGTCAAGCTGTCGAAAGAGCTGTCGCGCCGTGCCACCGGACGTACGGTTTATATCTTGGACGAACCCACCACCGGGCT
>CBFIAO010000009.1:2745-36446 GCA_965660595.1 Puniceispirillales bacterium (SeqCode)
TGGAAGTCTTGCAGGAATTGGTTGATGCAGGTAATACGGTGATTGTGATTGAACATAATCTTGATGTTGTTAAAACCGCAGACTGGATCATTGATATTGGGCCTGAAGGTGGTGATGGCGGTGGTCAAGTGGTGGCCGTGGGGACACCTGAAGATATTGTTGCGGCCAAAGGGTCGGTTACTGGTGAATATTTAAAGGTCTTAATGGACCGCCAGGCGAAGCGTATTGCCGCCCAGAAATAACATGAAGACGTAATGAAACATAAATCAGACATGTCGGAGATGATGACATGTTATGGGGTTAAGATTAGTGATGGAAAAATCAGCAGCAGTTGAGCCGGTACATGTTATTGGTGGCGGCATGGCAGGATGTGAGGCCGCATGGCAAGTGGCGCAACAAGGTGTCCCTGTTATATTGTATGAAATGCGCCCCCACCGTAAAACAGATGCCCATCATACCGAAGGATTGGCGGAATTGGTTTGTTCCAATTCATTCCGTTCTGATGACGCGACCGCAAATGCCGTTGGGGTACTGCATGAAGAAATGCGGCGGCTTAATTCCATCATTATGCATTGTGCTGATGAAACATCTGTCCCTGCCGGCGGTGCATTAGCGGTGGACCGTGATTTATTTTCACAAGCGGTTGAAGCAAAGATAGAGGCGCATCCGTTAATTACCGTTAAGCGTGAGGAAGTAAGCGGCTTACCACCTGAAGAATGGGGTAATGTTATTATTGCGACGGGGCCCCTCACCTCACCTGACTTGAGTGCAGCGATCAAAGAGGTCACTGGTGAAGATGACCTGGCGTTTTTTGATGCAATCGCCCCGATTGTGCATAAAGACAGCATTAATATGGACGTGGCGTGGTTTCAGTCACGTTATGACAAAGGTGATGGCAAAGATTACATCAACTGCCCATTAGATGAAGCGCAGTATGATGCTTTAATTGCGGCGATGATGGATGCCGAAAAGATGGATTTCAAAGAATGGGAGTCCAACACACCATATTTCGAAGGATGTATGCCGATTGAAGTGATGGCAGAACGTGGCCATGATACTCCGCGCTTTGGGCCGATGAAGCCTGTTGGATTGACTGATCCGCGGACCGGAACACGCCCCCATGCGGTCATTCAGCTGCGGCAGGATAATGCGCTGGGCACGCTTTATAACATTGTCGGGTTCCAAACAAAGATGCGTCATGGCGCACAGACCGAAGTGTTTCGCATGATCCCCGGGCTTGAAGAAGCACAATTTGCACGGCTGGGTGGGTTGCACCGCAACACCTTTATCAAATCACCTAAACTGCTGGATGAAGAATTGCGCCTGAAAGCGATGCCGCGCATTAGATTCGCAGGGCAGATCACCGGTGTTGAAGGGTATATTGAAAGCGCATCCATCGGCCTGATGGCAGGACGCATGGCGGCGGCTGAAGCAAGTGGTGAAGCGTTTACCCCGCCACCTATTGAAACCGCCCATGGCGCGCTGCTGTCACATATTACTGGCGGTGCGAATATTGATACGTTCCAGCCGATGAACGTGAATTTTGGGCTATTCCCTGAGATTCCGCTGGGGGAACCTGATCCAGTAACAGGACGTAAACCGCGCCGTCCGAAAGGCCGTGACCGCAAGGCGATATATTCTGAACGTGCATTAACCGCGATAGATGAATATCGCAGGGCGCATTAACGGGGGCGATTAAAGACGAAACGCTTTTACCATCAATTTAAGTGGCAATAATGGATGGGCGTCAGGGTAGTTAAGCCGTGTCGGGTCTTGGGCAAGCCATGCCATGAGTTTAAACGGCGTTGGCATATCTGCCGCGAATAACGTAGCCGCAAGACCATCATCAAGGGTGATGCCCCCCATTGCGCCGCGTAGCGCCAAGAGTGCGTGGGCGATGTCACCGCCGCCATTGCCATTATGTAAGGTGGCGGCCAGCATATCCCCCATGGCGTGACAGGTTTGATGGTCAGCAGAATCAGCAGCGTTCAGCGTGATGCCAACAATATGTTCAAGCATTGATGTGATGGGGGCGATGTCCCTATCTGCCGCGAGATGATGTGCAAGCAAACGTTCCGCCAATGGCACACCTTCTGATTTTTTATTATCCAAGGCTTCACGCCACCACGTGATGCGTGCCGCCGCGATCATGCTTTCAGCAGCATTACGCGCACGATTAACTTCAAGCCATAGCAGCAGCAAATCCGCAAGATACGTGCGGTCACGCGGCGGCATAACGCTAGTGACCAACGCAAGTGCGGGAAAGTCAGCACGCAGGGTGGTGATGCTGTCATGCGGCATGAGGTTAGCCTTTTATAGCGGGGCTGTCTTCGTGTGTAGCGGCAGAAATAGCGGCAGGTAGGGCAATAACCGCCAGCGAGACTTTGCGGCCTTCGCTGAGCAATAAGTTCCATGTCCGGCATGCGGCTGGCGTTGTTTGAATTTCAACCGCAATTCCACGTGATGATAATTCTGCCCGCAATTTTGCGTAAGGATGGGTCATCGTGGCCCCAACACCAAGAACGATCAACATGGGGCGATTATCGCTGTTATAGATCGGGTCAAGGGATGCCGCGGTTAAGTCATCATCATTATTCACTGGCCATGAGGTGATGGAAAAGCCGATATCATCTTCGCCCGTGATCAACATGCTGCCATGGTGAACACCTTCACCAATGGTGAAGACGCCATTGGCATAGTCACTTATAACAGGGGTGGTTGGCGTAGCCATTAGCGTTCATATTCCGGTACTGGGGTGTCGTCTTCATCCTTGGGCGTTAGATCAAACCATCCCAACATGCTAACAGCCACAAAAATAGAAGAATATGTCCCGATCACTACCCCCCAGATCATGGCCAAGGCAAAGTTACCCAACACCGCCCCACCAAAGAGGTAAATCGCCAATAGCGCAAGCAAGGTGGTGACCGAGGTCATGACCGTGCGGTTGAGGGTTTCATTCAACGAACGGTTCAAGATATCTGGAATTTCGTGGGATTTGTAACGGTGAAGATTATCACGCACGCGGTCAAACACCACCACCGTATCATTGATCGAATACCCTGCAATGGTCAGCAATGCCGCCACCGTGGCAAGGTTGAATTCAAACCCAGTGATGGCAAACAGCCCAACCGTGGTCAAGATGTCATGCGCCAAGGCGACAATCGCGCTGATAGCGAAAGGCCATTCAAAACGGAACCAGATATAGATCATGATCGCGCCAAGGGCCGCAATGATGGCCCATAATGCTTTTTGACGAAGTTCACCGCCCACGACCGCACCTACATATTCGGTGCGGCGGATGTCATAGCCTGCGCCTAACGTGTCGGTGACTTGAGCAATAGCTGCTTTATCCGCATCCGATAGTGCTTCGCTATCTTCTAAGTTTTGAGACTGAACACGAATAAGCACGTCAGTTTCCACGCCAAATTCTTGCAGTGATATATCGCCAAGGCCAAGTGCGCCAAGGTCATCACGAAGTTGCGGGATATCAGCCGGGCCTTGGGTTGAGCGAATTTCAATAAGGAAACCGCCGCGGAAATCAATGCCTGTATTGAGGCCAATGCCGACCCATGACGCCAGCGAGGATAGGACCAAGGCAAGCGATGCGATCAAGGTTACCTTGCGGAATTTCAGGAAAGGTAGGGCGATGTCTTGAGGAACGAGTTTCAATAACGGCATCAGATCACCTATAGGACCAAAGTTTTCGGGCGGCGGTAATTGAGCCATAACACCACCAGCATGCGTGTCACCATCACGGCGGTAAACATCGAGGTCAGCACACCAATGGCAAGCGTAACCGAGAAGCCTTTAATGGGGCCTGAGCCAAGGAAATAAAGGAATATTGCCGCCGCAAGCGTGGTCAGGTTAGCATCAATAATCGTGGCGGTAGCTTGTTTAAAGCCTGCATTGACCGATTGCACAATTTTGCGGCCACGTTTGAGTTCTTCACGGATACGTTCAAAAATAAGCACATTAGCGTCAACCGCCATGCCAATGGTCAGCACAATACCAGCAATCCCCGGCAGGGTTAGCGTTGCGCCAAGCACCGATAATGCGGCCACAAGAATGATGATATTAGCGCTAAGGGCGGTGACAGCAAGCACACCGAAACTGCCATAACTGGCGATCATGAAGACCACCACAGCGATCAAGCCAATGATAGACGCCAATTTACCTGCGGCGATTGAATCGCTGCCGAGGCCTGGGCCAACTGAACGTTCTTCCAGCACAGAAAGCGGTGCCGGCAAGGCCCCTGCCCGTAAGAGCAATGATAATTCATCAGATTCTTCAATCGAGAAATCGCCAGAAATTTGACCTTCCGAGAAGATTTGGTCACGGATAACTGGCGCGGAGATAACTTTGCCATCAAGCACAATGGCAAAGGCACGGCCAATATTCTGGCCTGTGATACGGCCAAAACGTGCACCGCCTGTCGGGTTGAGCTTAAAGCTAACGACAGGGTCATTGTTTTGACTGAAGGCAGGGCGTGCATCGTCAAGCATATCACCGGTGATCAAGACTTGTTTCCGCACAAGGTAAATTTCACCATCTTCGTTAATGGATGGAAGAATTTCAGAACCGGGGGGGATCCGGCCAGAGGCTTGAGCTTCAGCAGCGGTGGTCGAGATATCAACCATCTGGAAGCCCAGTCGTGCGGTACGGCCCAAGAGACGTTTGATGTCTTCGGGGTTGTCCACGCCTGGCAGCTGGATCAAAATACGATCAGCGCCTTGGCGTTGAATAATAGGTTCTTTCGTGCCGGTTTCATCAATACGTGAACGGACAATTTCAATCGCTTGACTAATAGTCATGGAGGTCAAGTCAATGACGCCTTGTTCGGTGAAGGCAGCGGTAAAGCCAACTGAAGTGTCGGTGATGGCCATATCGGTGCCGATTAAGTCATCAAGTAGTGTCTTAGCTGCGGTGCGATCATCAGCATTGCGAAGGTCAAACGACACAAGACGCGGTGTTGATTTAAGGTTTTTGATGCCTAGCCGTTCTTTGCGGAAGTCACTGCGGATTGTTTCTGCAAGGTTAGAAAGGCGTTCTTCGATCACATCATCCATTTCCACATTCAGGAGAAGGTAGGAGCCGCCTTGAAGGTCAAGGCCAAGGTTGATGCGGTTGCCTGGAATAATATTGGCGCTATCGTCACCGCCCGAAAGGTTTGGCAGTGCAAGCATAACACTTGCGGCCAATACGGCGCCGATCAGCATTATTTTCCATTTTTCAAAAACAATCATAACTAAATTCCGGTGTTGTGGTGGAAGCTGGCACAGATGAAAGGCCAGCTATTGCCGCCAAGTACACAAAATTAATGCCGCAATAATGAACAGGGTAAGAGAGAGGGGCACACCACATGCATGCCCCTGCCCGTTCAATATTTACTTTTTCTTTGTGTCTTTTTTGTCAGCCTTAGCAGCTTTTGGGTCAAACTTAAGCGGCTTGCCATCTTTGTCGCGGACTTCTGAGATCATCTGACGGATCACCGCGACGACAACACCTGATGAAATTTCAACATCGACAGTTTCACTGCCTTCTGAAACTTTGGTCACCTTACCGGTAATACCGCCAGCGGTGATGATCTGATCACCTTTTTTCACGTTATCCACCAGCGCACGATGTTCTTTCTGGCGCTTTTGTTGCGGACGGATCAAAAGGAAGTAGAAAACGACAAAGATCAGTACGAATGGAAGAAGTTGGCCGATTGGACCTGCGCCGCCTGCGGCTGCTTGCGCATATGCCGGTGAAATGAACATGGTTGTTATCCCGTTTCTTGGTTAAATATCAATGCCGCCAAGATACCCTTTACCACCTTAATGGTGCAATCATAATCGGACTAAAAATGAAGGATTTTTCACCATATTTGCATCAAGGTGGCGGTTTCTGATAGACAAGATGTGCTGCATGACGTTGATGAGGAAAGAACATGTCTCCAAAAGATAGTGATCATGAAGATCGGTTGCACCAAGTTGAGCATCAATTAGCGCGGATAGCCGATGCGTTGGACGCCCAGGTTGCATTACAGCGTGGTTATGCCGCCCTGCCGCCTGTCCATGAACATCATGCTTTTGTCTGGCACGCTGCAGATTTAAGTTTCCAGCCGGTACCTGTGGTGAACCATATCCCCCTTCATCTGTTGCGCGGCGTTGATTTGCAGCAAGATCAATTGATGGCTAATACCATGCGTTTTGCCAATGGCTTGGCGGCCAATAACGCGTTGTTATGGGGGGCACGCGGGACAGGTAAATCATCATTGGTGAAGGCTGTTCATGCTGCGATCAGCAAGGATACACCGCTTGTGTTGGTGGAAATTCACCGTGAAGATTTAAATAGCTTACCGCAATTGCTTCATGCAGTGGGGCAAGATGACCGCCGATTTATCATCTTCTGTGATGATCTGGCGTTTGAGTCTGGCGAAAGTTCATATAAATCCCTTAAAGCTATTTTGGAAGGCGGTATTGAAGGCCGTCCTGATAACGTGATTTTCTACGCCACATCAAACCGTCGTCATTTGATGGCACGTGACATGATTGATAATGAACGGTCTACCGCCATTAACCCTTCAGAAGCGGTGGAAGAAAAGGTGTCTTTATCTGACCGCTTCGGGCTGTGGCTTGGGTTCCATTCCATTGACCAAGATACATATCTGGCGATGATCAATGCCTATGCTGATGCGCTGGGGCTGGCGCAAGGTGATGACCGTGACGGGTTGATTAAAGACGCGCTGACATGGTCCGTCACCCGTGGGTCACGTTCTGGACGGGTTGCGTGGCAATTCATTACTGACGCTGCAGGTGCACATGGTATATCCATTGATTTCAGTTAGTTATGGTGTGTAGCTAAGTTAATTTAAGAAAGAAAATCTTCTGGATTCACTGGTTCACGTGATTTGCGAATTTCAAAGTGAAGCTGTGGGCTGTCGACACGGCCAGTCTGGCCAACAACGCCAAGGACTTGCCCACGGTCAAGTTGGTCACCTTCTTTCACTGTGACTTCATCAAGATGTGCGTAGGCCGTAATCCAGCCGCCACTATGTTTCACCAACACCAAATTGCCAAAGGCTTTCAGGCCAGCGCCAACAAAGGCCACCTGCCCTGATTGGGAGGCGCGCACGGCATCACCTTTATTAGCGGCAATGTTAACGCCATCATTATGAACACCGCGCGAGGACGTGCCAAAAGGCATGATGATGTCACCGTTAACAGGCCATGTGAAGTCTGGTGCGGTTGAAGAATAGCTGACGGTACGTGACGTTAAGTTTGTTTGCGGAATAATCGCCGTGCCTGTTTCTTGTGAGACGGTAGGCGCAGGAATAGCGCGGTCTTGCGGAAGATCCAAGAGCGAGTAATCCATGCGGCGCGGAATTGAAATAGATTGGCCCGGGTAAAGACTATAGGGCTGTTTAAGGTTGTTTAGCGCGATTAAGGCGTTGGTATTGACTTTATATCGAGCAGTGAGGGTTTCAAGCGTATCATCAGAGACCACGATATGTGCGCGCGGTTTTGGTACGTTTAAGGTTGAAAGCCCGGTTAAGTCATAAGGCGGCGCCAAGTCATTGGCCAGAATGATGCGGCGCGGGGTGACTTGATAACGATTGGCAAGGGTATAGATCGTGTCACCGGCCCGTACTTGGATGATGCCAGATGGCGGGACTTCTTTAAGGTCTTCACGCAAAGGTGCGTTGCTAACGGGCAACGGCGGTCGTTCGGCACATGCGCTTAGGAAACTTACCGCAAGGATGATGAAAGCAAAACGTGACATATTGTTGAACCCGGATTTAAGGTGATACCTAATCATCTTACTAAATTCTGGTTAATACGCAATATATAGCGTGTGTTCTTACCCATATGCATAAAACTTGTGGAAGAAAGACGCATGGGCCTTGATGTAGCCTCTTATTTGGGCGTGGGTGTAGGCGTGGGTTTGGTTTAGGGGGCAGCGGAAGATGTGCCAGCACCAGACGTATCAGATATCAGCGGCACAAAGCGAACATCAAACAAGGTTTCTTCATGGATGATGCCTTGATCATCTTTGGTGTATTTCACCAAATATTGACCATCCTTGCCATCCGCATGGTCAATAGGCGCCACCATGATGCCGCCGTCTTTGAGCTGTGCCAAAAGATGATCTGGGCGCAACGGTGATGCACAGGTTAAGATAATACGGTCAAAAGGTGCGGCTTCGGGCCAACCAAGGGCACCATCAGCATGTTTTGACGTGTAATTGGTGATTTTGAGCTGCTGGATCAGGCGGTCAGCTTCTACCAATAAGGGGCGCAGGCGTTCTATCGTATAGACACGGCGGCACAGGTGCGACAGCACAGCGGCCTGATAACCAGAACCGGTTCCAATTTCAAGCACACGTTCCTTGCCGCTTAAGGCAAGTGCAGATGTCATGCACGCCACGACATAAGGCTGGCTGATGGTTTGGCCATGGGCAATAGGCAGCGAGACGTTTTCATAGGCATGTGGATGAAGGGCATCAGGGATGAAGGCTTCACGCGGGGTGTTTTCAATCGCGCTTAACACCGCAGTATCGCGGATGCCTTGCCCCCGCAAGGTCATGATCAGCATGGCACGTTGTTCAAGCATGATGCGTTATTATTCCGCAGATTGACGCACGGATAAAGATATATCGGATAGGTCTGAGAGTGATGATTTTGCAGTCATATCGGTCATGTTGATGGAAAGTGGACAGATCGTGATATATCCATCAAATACCGCCCCAATATCAGCATCAGGGTCGAGGTCATTACGTAGACGCCACATGCCAATTTGGTAATAGTCTGGGTTTTCCGCGTTTTGCACAACATCATCTGCAGCTTTGTGGCGGCCAACATGAACAGCTTTGATGCCGCTTACGTCTGACGCATCAACGCTGGGGAAATTGATGTTCATTACTACATGATCTGGCCAACCGCGGCGGGCCAATTCAAGGATAACATCAGCACCATGATGACGGGTGGCATCAAACACGTCTGGGTTGTCCAAGTCCATCCGTTTGCGGTCGAATTTTTGTGACAGGGCAATGGCCGGCACATCATGAATAACAGCTTCCCATGCAGCGCCAATCGTGCCGGAACAGGTGATGTCATCAGCAACATTCATGCCAAGGTTAACACCGCTAAGCACAAGGTCAGGGCGATTGTCTTTCATGATTTTGTTTAAGGCCAAGATCATGCAATCCGTGGGGGTGCCGTCACAGGAATATCGAGTTGGCCCATGGCGTGTGACTTTAAGTTCACGTCCAATGGTGAGAGAGCGCCCTGCCCCTGACCGATTGCCATCTGGTGCAAATACCCATACCTCATCACTCAAAGTGTTGGCGATGACCTCAAGTTCTGCCAACCCCGGGGCGTCGATACCATCATCATTTGTAATGAGGATGCGGCCAAATGGCTTAACGCCCGATTTTCTATCGTTCGGGGTGATTTCTTTTGGCAACATTAAACTGGCTCCTGCCCCGAAGGCGGTCAAGGTTGTCAGATAACGCGATGGATTAATCGAGCGCGATCTTTGTCATACCACCCATATAGGGCTGGAGTGCTTCGGGAATATGGATGGCACCATTTTCATCTTGATAATTTTCAAGAATGGCGATCATGGTGCGGCCAATCGCAAGGCCAGAGCCGTTTAGCGTATGCACGAATTGTGTATCTTTTTCGCCCTTATTGCGGAAACGTGCCTTCATGCGGCGGGCCTGGAACGGCCCACAATTTGAACATGAAGAAATTTCGCGATACATGCCTTTACCATCATCTTGACCGGGCAACCAGACTTCGAGGTCATAGGTCCGCTGGGCCGAAAACCCAGTATCACCTGACGATAACATCATCACGCGGTAGGTTAAGCCAAGGCGTTTCAAAATTTCTTCAGCGCAATTGGTCATGCGGTCAAGTTCATCAGCAGATAAATCAGGCGTGACAATGGACACAAGTTCAACCTTAGAGAATTGGTGCTGGCGGATCATGCCGCGGGTGTCACGGCCTGCAGAACCAGCTTCGGCGCGGAAACATGGGGTATAGGCCGTCATCCGCAAGGGCAATTCATCCGCATCAAGGATCATATCAGCCACCGTATTGGTCAGCGGCACTTCGGCGGTTGGTATCAACCAGCGGTCATCATCAGTATGAAACAAGTCTTCAGCAAATTTTGGCAATTGGCCGGTGCCTTGCATAATCTCAGACTTGACCAGGGCTGGCGGCAATATTTCCTGATAGCCAAATTCACTGGTATGTGTGTCGAGCATGAAGGCGGCAAGCGCACGTTCAAGGCGGGCAAGGCCAGATTTTAAGACAACGAAACGTGCACCAGACAGCTTAGCCCCTGCCGCAAAGTCCATCATGCCTAGTGTCTCACCAAGCTCAACATGGTCACGTGCCGTGAATGACGGCAATGATGGGGTGCCATGGCTGCGGACTTCAATATTATCGCTTTCATCCGCACCTTCAGGCACAGCATCATCCAAGATGTTAGGCAGGCTAAGAAGATGTGCGTCCAGTGCCTCACCTAATACGCGTTCTTCATCTTCGAGCTTTCCCATTTGTGCTTTGATATCAGCGACTTCAGCCATGATGGCATCAGCATCACCACCTGCCTTTTTAATGGCACCAATATTGCGGGAGGTTTCATTGCGCTGTTGCTGCAAGTCCTGCAATTTCGTTTGAATCTGGCGACGTTGTTGGTCCACTTCAAGGATGGTGGCGGCCATTGGCGCCATGCTGCGGCGGGCCAATGCGCGATCAAAATCATCCGAATGGTCACGTATGAAACGGATGTCATGCATGGGTCAGTCTCCTTAACGGTATCCCAAGATAGTAGGGTTAGGACCAGCTATATTTAGTCGTCGTCATTATCATCTTCGTCATCATCATATTCAGGTGTTTTTACCATGATACGTGCTGCGATAATGGACATTTCATAAAGGAAGATAACTGGAATGGCCAGCATCACCTGTGAGATCACGTCCGGCGGGGTTAAAATTGCCGCCGCGATGAATGAAAATAAAACAGCGTATTTGCGGTTGCGGGCCATGCCGCGTGCCGTGATGATGCCAGCGCGGGCCAAGAGTAACAACACAACGGGCAGTTCAAACGCAATGCCAAAGGCAAAGATAAGACGCATCACAAGGCTTAGATATTCGGAAATCCTTGGTTCAACTTCAATCGAGAGTGAACTTTCCCCACCAGAGATTTGGAAGGATAGGAAGAAGTCCCACGCCAATGGAATAACCAGATAATAGACCATTGCCCCGCCCAAGAAGAACAAGACAGGGGTTGCGATGATAAAAGGCAGGAAGGCGGTTTTTTCATTTTTGTAGAGGCCCGGGGCCACAAAACGCCAGACTTGCAACAAGATCACCGGAAAGGCGATGAATAACGCGGCGAAAAACGCAACTTTGATCTGGGTGAAGAAAGCTTCATGAAGGGCGGTGAAGATCATCCGGCCGCCCTGCTCATCAAGCTCTGCCGCCAATGGTGCCTGCAAAAACAAAAAGATGATATCAGCGAAATTCTTGCTTTCCGCACCAAAAGGACGGATCAGCGAGCCGATAAAGATAACCAGAAAAACGGCCACACATATGCCTAGCCTGTTCCGAAGTTCAACCATATGGTCAAGGATGGACATGCTGTCTTCATCAGCGCCATCTGGCGCGGCATCAGATGTGTTGGGCGCGTTATCAGTGGTCATGATGTAGATTTAACTTTTGTAGCGGATTTTTTAGCTGTGTTTTTGGCGGCGGTTTTGGTAGCGGGCTTTTTAGCCGCTTTTGTGGCCGTCTTCTTCTTGGGTGCTTTTTGTGCTGTTTTGTTAGTTTTGGCCGGGGCCGTGATTTGTTCAGCTTCTGCTTTTAAAGCATTGGCTTCATCTTTCAGGTCTTGAACATCAGAGGTGAAGCCAGGCACATAGCTTGTATTGACGGATTCTTTGACCTTTTCAAACTCGGCCAGCGCATCAGCATTACCTGTGCGGACATCATTCAAGGCTTTCTTAACGTCTTTGAATTCGTCCTGATCGGCAACTTCCATCATGCTGGTCTGGAATTCACGAGCCATGCCGCGGACTTTACCAACAGATTTCACCACAGCTTTGAGATCTTTACCAACAGATTTCACCACAGCTTTGAGCACGCGCGGCATGTCCTTGGGGCCAACCACAAGGACAAGCACAAGCCCCACCATGACAAATTCTTGCCAACCAAGGTCTAGCATACTGACTCCCTAAACAGAGGAAAGGTCAACAGAAGATAAAGCTTAGCTTTTGGCTTTGGCTTTTTTGGCCGCTTTTTTCGTAGCGGTTTTCTTCTTCGCAGTTTTCTTCTTCGCTGTTTTCTTAGCGGCCGGCTTCTTTGCAGCTGCTTTTTTCTTCGGTGCCGGTGTTGCCTCGATCACTTCAGCATCTGATGCTTCAACAGCGTCAGCTTCGCCGTCTTTAAGGCCAGATTTGAATTTATTCATGCCCTTACCAAAGTCACCCATGATGCCGGAAATCTTGCCCGGACGTGCAAAAAGGATAAGAACAATCGCAAGGATAACAATCCATTGCCAGATACCAAAAGCGCCCATTTTAAATTCTCTTTAATTCAGGTTAAAACGATTTATGAATATACCCCTGTTCCTTGAAAGACCACAACACATTAAAGTGGGATTATATAATTTATTTATATCATTAGGCGGCAATAGGCCCGTGATATGCATGTGACAGGCATCGCATAAGCATTTGGGGCATGGCTGATCATATAAAGATTTATTAGAGCGCTATTAATGGTGGGAATTAATAGGTTGATGATGGTATTGGCGTGCGCCGTTTAAACACAAAGACATTCGTGTCATCAAGCCCCAAGGTGACGGCATCACCCGGGCTGAACATATTAAGGCCGGGGACACGCGCATGCAGGTGCAAATCTTCGCCATCTGGTTGCGGCATGGAAAAGTGGATCAAGCTGTATTTCCCCAATAGCCGCGCTTCCATCACTTCAGCCTTGGCAACGCCTTGTCTTTGATTATGTTCAGGATGAACGGTTAGGCCTTCGAACCGAATGATCATGGATGCATCATCGCCCTCTTCGCCATCAGGGACGGGAAATGCACCAAAGGGTGTGTTAAGCGCACCGTCTTTGATCGGGCCATCAAGACGGTTCACTTCACCAAAAAATTCAGCAACAAACGCATTGGCAGGTCGGCAATATAGGTCAATTGGACGGCCTGATTGTTCAAGCCTGCCATCACGAATAACGGTGATATGGTCAGACATGAACATAGCTTCTTCGCTGTCATGGGTGACAAGTAATACGGCCGTGCCGGCGGCTTTGAGGATGTGAAGCATTTCATCACGGATACGTTCCCGCAAGCGTGAGTCAAGGCCAGCATAAGGTTCATCAAGTAAGACAAGCGCAGGTGATGGCGCCAAGGCACGGGCCAAGGCAACACGTTGTTGCTGGCCACCGGAAAGTTCATGCGGCATGGCATGCTGAAAGCCAGATAGATCAACATGTTCCAAGACTTCTTGAACACGTTTACTGCGTTCAGCGGATGACAGCTTGGTGCGTTTCAAGCCGTAATTGATGTTATCCACCACGTTCATATGAGGAAAAAGTGCGTAATCTTGAAAAACAAGGCCAATGCCGCGTTCTTCGGGTGACACCATCATGGTGGGCGACGCGACAAGGCGGTCATTGATATAAATTTCACCAGCATGAGGTTGTTCAAGGCCAGCAGCAAGACGAAGGATGGTCGATTTACCGCAACCTGACGGGCCAAGAAGGCTGAACACTTGGCCTACTTCAATTTCAAAACTGATATCCGTGACCGATGGCGTGCTGCCATAACGGTGTGATACCTGTTCAAATCTAAGCATTGTCTGGGTCATGGTCATTCCCCGATGGTGCATCAAAATTCAGAAATTCATCTTCATCAAAATCGGCAGATATTTCATCATCATCATCGAAATGGTCGCCGTCTTCACCGTTGGCGAAGAGACCAGAAAGTCCATTGCGGTCAGAAATACTTTGCCCCATGCGCAATAGGCCAGCTTGTTTTAATTCATCCAAGCCAGGCAATGCATTGATGTCATCAAGGCCAAAATGGTCAAGGAAGCCATCGGTTGTCCCCCATGTCAGCGGACGTCCCGGGGTTTTGCGGCGACCTTTCGGTTTGATCCAGCCCAATTCCAGTAGAATATCCATCGTGCCGCGTGAAATAGACACGCCGCGTATCTCCTCAATCTCGGCACGGGTAATGGGTTGGTGATAGGCGATGATCGACGCTGTTTCCAAGGCTGCACGTGATAATGGACGTTCAGTTTCTTTTTCTATGTTGAGCATGGCAGCAACATCTTCTTTGGTGCGAAACGCCCATGCATGGCCAACTTTGGTCAGTTCAAGCCCACTTGTTTCATCAAAGCGGGTGGAGATCTTAGCCAAAACATCAGCCATGGTGACGCCATCAGGAAGATGTTTTTCAAGCAAGCGTTCAAGCACCGGTTCGCGTGATGCGAAGATCAATGCTTCGATAATTTGTGCTGTTCTGGTGAGGTCGTGCTGTTCAGTCATTTTTGATGCCATAACGATTAATCTTGTGGGCTTTGGCTGGTTGCGCTTAACCAGATTGGGCCAAAATGATTATCCTGCCGTATTTTTACATTCCCATCACGCACCAATTCAAGCGAAGCGGTGAAATGTGAGGCCATTGCAGAACGGCGATCCATTGGACTGGCCAAACCAGGCGGCATGAATGATTGTAGTGTGGACCAACCCGGGCTGCGCCCCATGAGGTTGGCAAGACGCCTGACGGCTTCTTCAACACTGTAGAGACGGGTTGAGGCAATGGTAAGGGTCGAATTTTCACGTGACGTGGCAATATTGCCATATGTTTTAATGAGGTCAAATAACGTGGCGGTAAAGGCGACGTTTTCAGTTGCAGCAAAGCTTTCAGGTTGCCCATTGGCAAAGCGTTCCTGGCCAAGTTTAGCCCGTGCCATTAATTGACGGCCTGCATTTTGCATGGCTTCAAGCTTCATCAACTGGAATTTCAAGGCATCTGCCATATCCAGTGCTTCGTCCTGTTCATCAGGTTCAGGGTCTGGCAAGAGCAAGCGTGATTTAAGATAGGCAAGCCATGCCGCCATCACGAGGTAATCGGCCGCGACATCAATATCAAGATCACGGGCAGAATTGATAAAGGCAAGATACTGTTCGGAAAGCGGCAGGATGGCAATTTTGCTGAGGTCGACTTTCTGTTCACGTGCGAGCGACAGCAAAAGGTCAATCGGGCCTTCGAAACCGTCAAGAATAACGAATAGCGAGAGCTGACCATTTTGATCAATAGGTTGATCGGTGGGCTGATCAATAGGCTGAGCTTGATCAGCAGGTGGTGACGGATCAGGGGTGAACGTATCAGCCATTAGGGTTTTCCATCAATTTAATGATGCATTCTTGGCCAACAGACCGAAATTTTGAGCAGAAGGAGTTGGCATCAGCACGTGGCATAGGTTCCGCCACGACGCGCCAATAATCCCCCCAACGCATATAACCAAGGGCCATGCCATCGAGGCGTGATTTATGCTTGGTTGATAAGACGGCTGCGGTATTTCTGGCCCGCGTTTCACTTTTGAACGCAGCAAACTGCACGACATAAGATGGTGAGTTTACATCAATGGTGGCAACAATTTTCGGCGTGTTTGGACGCTTTTGCGGCATGCTGTCAATAGCGGCGGTGATCTCATCTTTTGGCGGTTCTTCGGCACGATCAGTTGTTGTGCCAGTTGTTGTGCCAGTTGTTGTGTCAGCCGTGGTATCAGCATCTGTAGCGGTTGATGCGGTGTCTTCGATCACTTCTATTTCAGCCTGAGTGGTTGCTTGTTGAGGTGTTTCTTGTTGAGGTGTTTCCACTGGAGGTGTTTCTGCTTGTGCAGTTGCTACTGGTGCAGTTTCGGCCTGAGTGGTTTCCTCAGATGTGGCTTCCCCAGATGCGGCTTCTGTTGATGTGTCGTCTTCTGTAACATCAATCGGCGGCGGTTCAGGGTCAGAAATAGGCGGGCGAAGAATTTCTACACCGTCTTCAATCTCTTTGGCTTTATCCAAGAGTGATAATACCGGGCTGTCCAGCGAATTGATTTTGCGGCCACCTTTATCAAGCGGTGCTTTTTTCACCGGTTCAGTTTCAGCTTTAAGGATGACCAGATCCGTATTGCTGTTGTCACCAAAAAAAGCGCCAGCCGCCAGACCAAGCCCGCCCAACACCACGACGCCCGCAATGCCCGCAAGCAAGATTTTGGCAAAAGTGGTTAATTCTGTTGTGCGTTCAGCCATGAATTCCTCTTACATCTCGTTGGCAGCATCTACGCCTAGCATAGCAAGTCCTGACCGAATAACCAATGCCGCGGCATCAACCATCTGAAGTCGTGCGGCGGTGATGGCATCATCAACTTCGATAATAAACTTAAGGTCTGGGTGGTCACGGCCTTTATTCCATAGCGCATGGAAGCTGGCGGCGAGATCGTTTAGGTAGAACGCGATGCGATGTGGTTCATGCGCCTCGGCTGCGGATTCCACCATGCGTGGGTAGCTGGCCATCATTTTAATGAGCGCAAGTTCAGCATCATCTTTAAGAAGGTTGAGGTCAGCGTTAGCGCGTGCATCAGGGGTGATGGCAGCAGCACGCAAGACAGATTGGGCCCGTGCATGAGCATATTGAACATAAAATACAGGGTTATCACGTGATTGTTCAGTGACTTTTGCGTAGTCGAAATCCATGGATTGATCACTGCGGCGTGTCAGCATGATAAAGCGCAAAATATCTTTGCCCACGCTATCAAGCACATCGGATAAGGTGACAAATGTCCCTGCCCGTTTTGACATTTTCACTGGCTTGCCTTTATCCATCAGGTTCACAAGCTGGCAAAGGCGTACATCAAGGGCCTTTGGTTGGCCAGATATTGCGGTCACGGCGGCCTGCATCCGCTTGACGTAACCGCCATGGTCAGCGCCCCAAATATCAATTAGGCGTTCTGCCCCGCGTGATAATTTATCCAAATGATAGGCGACATCTGATGCAAAATATGTCCATGTGCCGTCAGATTTTTTGATTGGGCGGTCAATATCATCACCGTATTCGGTGGCTTTAAAAAGTGTTTGTTCCCGCGGTTCCCAATCTTCAGGCGTTTTACCCTTCGGCGGTTCAAGCACACCTTCATAGATCAAGCCTTTATCGGCCAAAGTTGCCATGGTTTTATCCACCACGCCATCGTCGACCAATTTGCGTTCAGAAGAAAACACATCCATCTTGATGCCAAGGCGGATCAGGTCTTTTTTGATGCCTTCCAGCATATCAGCGATAGCAAAGGCACGGATGACCGGTAGCCATTCAGCTTCGTCAACGTCGCGGTAAGCATCACCATGAAGATCTGCAAATTTTTTGCCTGTATCAACAAGATATTCGCCAGGGTAGAAGCCAGACGGAATGTCGCCAACGTCTTCCCCCAATGCCGCACGATAACGAAGGTGCGCAGAACGTGCCAAGGTATCAACCTGTGCGCCAGCATCATTGATGTAGTATTCGCGGGTGACGGTGTAGCCAGCGGTTTCCAGCAATGCGGCCAAGGCATCACCGATGATCGCACCGCGGGCATGGGCCGCATGAAGCGGACCTGTTGGGTTGGCCGAGACATATTCAACATTAACATGATGGCCTTTGCCAATATCACTTTTGCCCCAATCCGCACCAGCGGCGAGGATATCCGCCACGCGTGCCGCCCAGACCATAGGGTCAAGGCGCATATTGATAAAACCAGGGCCAGCGATTTCAACTGACGTGATGCCATCAAGATTAGTCAGTTTTTCAGCGATCATGTCAGCAAGGTCACGGGGCTTCATGCCAGCTTGTTTCGCCAATACCATTGCCGCGTTAGACGCCAAGTCACCATGGCTGTCATCACGCGGGGCTTCACATGTAAGGCGTGCAGTATCAAGGCCAGTGGCCACCTGCCCTGCGGCCGCAAGGTCAGTGATAATGGCACGTATTTCATGTTCGTAATGGGCGTAGATGTTCATTAGGCTACTCAATAAAAAAAATCTATTTCAAGATAGGGCCAAGATCGAAAAGGCGTTCATGTTCCAAGATGGCGTAACGGTCCGTCATGCTGGCTAGATAATCAGCAATATGACGTGCTTTGTCCTTGGGAGATAACGCTGTTAAGGGGGTGCCGTCAACCTCTTGCCAGTCTTTTGGTAGAATATTTGTTTCTGCCATGAATAAATCATAAAGGTTGCGCATGACACGTTTGGCTTTGCTGGTCATACGGTTGACTTTGTAGTGACGATAAACAGAGGAGAACAGATAACCGCGCAGGGTTTCAAGGTCACGCGCCATGGCAGGAGAGAACGCGATCACGGCATGGTCAAGGGCGCGGATATCATCAGCTGATTGGGGATTGGCCGCCGCTAAGTTAGCGCGGCTTTGTTTAACAAGATCAGTCACAGCTAAGCTGATGAGGCGGCGGGTGAGTTCGTGCACAAGCCGTGAGGTCTGAAGATTGCCATAACGGTCAGCAAGGTCTTTGAAGATCGGGCCTGCCAACGGTAAATCATGCATTTCAGCAGGGTTAAGCAGCCCTGCCCGAATGCCATCATCAAAGTCATGAGAAAGATAGGCAATGTCATCCGATAGCGAGGCAACCTGTGCTTCTGCGCTGGCATAAGTGTTGAGGGCAAGATTAATCTGCTGGTCAAGGGCGACCACGGTTGGGCGTGGGTTTAATTCAGGCCCATTATGTTTGGCGATGCCTTCGAGGGTTTCCCATGTAAGGTTGAGGCCGTCAAATTCAGCATAGCAATGTTCTAGCTTGGTTAAGATGCGGATGGTTTGTTCATTATGGTCAAAACCGCCAACATCAGCCATGGCGTTATCAAGTTCAGTTTCGCCAGCGTGACCAAATGGCGTATGGCCTAAATCATGTGCAAGCGCGATGGCTTCGGCCAAGTCTTCATCAAGGCCAAGCTGTTTTGAGATCGCACGTGTGATTTGTGCAACTTCGAGCGAATGGGTTAAGCGCGTGCGGAAATAATCACCTTCATGATAGATGAAGACTTGGGTTTTATGTTTCAGCTTACGAAAGGCAGCGCAATGAATAATGCGGTCACGGTCACGTTGAAAGCTGGTGCGTGGGTCGTCATTTAGGTTGTTGTCATGACGAGATGTATCATGAGGAGATGTATCTGGGCCGAGGTGACGTGTTTTGCTCATCCCATGGTGTGAAGCGTAAGGGGCAAGTCCCGCCGTCATAACATCAGATGTCTTTACTTTTGCGGTTGGGTCGGCATTCATGGGGCATCCGATCTGTCATGAGGCTATAGGCATTAAGTTAAAGCTTTTGAGGGGATGCTTCAACATCTATGTGGTCTTGCAAGACGGTCAAATGGTGCCTATATTAAAATTATAGCTTTGTGCAGGATGCATTAATGACCAATATGACCTTAGACCCAACAGTTTTTGACCTGACGGATGGTGCGGTGAAGCGGATCGCGCATCTTATCAGCATGGACGATGCCGCGGCACAAGATAGCAAGATATTTCGCATTTCCGTGTTGGGCGGCGGTTGTTCAGGGTTTCAATATGACTTTAGCATTGATAACAGCATCAATGATGATGACCATGTCATGACCAAAACGGCACCGGATGGCGGTGATGTTAAGGTTGCGGTCGACAGCATGTCATTAGGCTTTCTTGAAGGTAGCCAACTTGATTATGTGCAAGAATTGATCGGGTCATATTTCCAAGTGTCTAATCCTAATGCCACCGCATCTTGCGGTTGTGGAACGTCCTTTGCCATCTAAATCTATCAAATTCGCAAGCTGGAATATCAATTCCGTTAAAATGCGCGGCCAACAGGTCATTGACTGGATGGACGCGACGAATTGTGATGTCCTGTTCATGCAGGAAATTAAATCCATGGATGAAAATTTCCCAACCGCGTTATTTACGGATGCTGGTTTTGAGGTGCATGTCCATGGCCAGAAATCATATAATGGTGTTGCCATTGCAAGCCGTATTCCCCTTGTTGATGTAAGGCGCGGCATGCCCATGCTGGCCGATAGCATGGACGACGAACAAGCACGCTATATTGAATGTGATATCGCAGGTGAAGATGCCGAAGGTAATGACGGCAATATGGTCACGATTGGCGGTCTTTATATGCCGAACGGTAACCCGACCTTAGATGATCATGGTGAGATGCACCCAAAGCTGGTCTATAAGCTGGATTGGATGAAGCGCCTAATTGCCCATGCAGATGCCATGAATAAAGATGGCCGTAAGATGGTGTTTTGTGGTGATTTTAACATTATCCCTGATGAACAAGATTGCTGGGATATTAACCATTGGCGCGGTGATGCCCTGCACCATCCAACAACATTGGCGGCGTATCGCACGATGTGCAATTTAGGATATACCGAGATGTGGCGGGCGTTTAATCCAAACCAGATCGCCTATTCATTTTGGGATTACCAAGGCGGTGCATGGCAAAAAGATAATGGTATTCGCATTGACCATATTTTAGCCAATGCCGAAGCCGCTGATCGCATCACCGCATGTGAGATTGATAAATCACCGCGCGGCAATGATAAAGCCAGTGACCACACCCCTATTTGGGCGCAGTTATCACTTTGAAATCATATTTTAAACTATTGATTATAAAATAAAAAAGGCCCCACATATGTGAGGCCTTTTGTGTTAAGTCTTGCGTGATTAAATATCAGCATACATATGTTTTTCAGCCTTCGCGCCTGGATGAGTAAGTGCGCCTTTTTCAGCGGAACCAACTGTTTGAGCATATTTCCAAAGGGTGCCTGACTGATAGTCTGTTTCCCGAGGTGCCCACGCTTTTCTGCGTGCATCCAATTCTTCATCCGACAGGGCAACGTCGATCGTGCCTGTGTCCGCATTGATGGTGATCTGGTCACCATCCTGAAGAAGACCGATTGGCCCGCCGACAGCGGCTTCTGGACCGACATGGCCAATACAGAAGCCACGTGTTGCGCCAGAGAAACGGCCATCAGTGATAAGGGCAACTTTATCCCCCATGCCTTGACCATAAATCGCAGCGGTGGTGGCAAGCATTTCACGCATACCCGGGCCGCCTTTCGGGCCTTCGTAACGGATAACAAGGACATCACCTTCTTTATAGTCACGTTTTTCGACCGCAGCGAAGGCATCTTCTTCACTGTCAAAACAGCGAGCTGTTCCGGTAAACACAAGGTTTTGCATCCCAGCAACCTTAACAATCGCACCTTCTGGCGCGAGGTTACCGCGAAGACCAACAACACCGCCTGTTGGCGAAAGTGGCTTTTCTGTTGGGTAAATCACGTCTTGATCTGTTGGGAATTCAACATCGGCCAAGTTTTCAGCCATGGTTTTACCCGTTACGGTGATGCAATCACCATGGATATAACCACCATCTAGCAAGACTTTTAGCAAGACTGGCACACCGCCAATTTCAAACATATCTTTGGCAACGTATTTACCGCCTGGCTTAAGGTCAGCGATATATGGCGTGCGCTTAAAGATTTCAGCAACATCATGGAGGTCAAATTCAATGCCACATTCCGCTGCAAGTGCAGGCAGGTGAAGGCCAGCATTGGTAGAACCGCCAGTCGCCGCAACAACGGTTGCCGCGTTTTCAAATGCTTTACGCGTTAGGATATCACGTGGGCGTAGGTTCTTTTCAAGAAGTTCCATCACGACACGGCCTGAATGATAGGCGTATTCGTCACGTGTTTCATATGGTGCAGGTGCGCCGGCTGAACCAGGGATGGCAAGGCCAATCGCTTCGGATACACATGCCATGGTGTTGGCGGTAAACTGACCGCCGCATGACCCTGCTGATGGGCATGCCACACATTCAAGTTCATGAAGGTCATCATCTGACATATTGCCAGCAGCATGCGCACCGACAGCTTCGAACACGTCTTGTACTGTCACATCACGGTCACGGAAACGGCCCGGCAGGATAGATCCACCATACATAAACACCGATGGCACATTAAGACGTGCCATGGCCATCATGACGCCCGGCAATGACTTATCACAGCCCGCAAGACCAACCATCGCATCATAACAATGCCCACGCATGGTGAGTTCGATGGAATCAGCAATGACTTCACGGCTGACCAATGATGACTTCATGCCCTGGTGCCCCATGGCGATACCGTCCGTAACAGTGATGGTGGTGAATTCACGCGGCGAGCCTGCGTTATCTACAACGCCTTTTTTGGCGGCTTTGGCTTGACGATCAAGGGTGATATTACACGGTGCAGCTTCGTTCCATGTTGAGACAACACCAACTAATGGCTGCGCGATCTCTTCTTCGGTCATGCCCATGGCATAATAATAGGAACGGTGCGGCGCACGTTCTGGGCCTACCGATACATAGCGGCTGGGTAGCTTTGATTTATCCCATTGTTTCGTCATTTTTAATCCTCCAACAAATAATGTCTTTAAATATCTAGCACAACACTATTGAGCACAACATAATTTAGCCCAATACGGTTTAACCGAATACAGTTTAACCCAATGCAAATTAACCTAGGCGCGCTAGAGCAAGTGTTAAGCGGTCACGTGTGTCCTTTTCTGCGGCTAAGCGGCGGTTGTTTTCATCCACCACATCCTGCGGTGCTTTTGCCAAGAAGCCCGGGTTATTAAGTTTGCCCTCAAGTTTCTTAATCTCACCCTCCGCAGATTTGATCTCTTTTGAAAGGCGTGCACGTTCAGCATCAAAGTCAAGGATACCTTCAAGTGGCAGCGCAAATTCATGCCCGCCAACCACGCCTTGTGCCGATTGTGCCGGAAAGGTTTCAGCCAATGATATGCCGTCAACACGAGCAAGCCGTTCAATGGCAGAACGGTTACGTTCAACAATGGCCATCGCATCAGAAGATGTCAGCACCAATTCAGGCTTTGCCGCCACTGGCACGTTCATTTCATTGCGAAGCGACCGGATAACCGTAATGAGGTCAACAACAAGACCTATCTCTTGTGCCGCCCCATTTTCAGCGGGGACAGCAAGGTCAGGCCAAGTTGAAGTGATGAGCATATCCGTGTTGCCGAAGACTTTTTCCCATAATTCTTCGGTGATGAACGGCATCATCGGGTGCAGAATGCGGATCGCTTCGGCAATGACGCGGCTTGCGACGTTGCGTGTTTCTTCGGCCGCAGCCCCTTCCCCGCCCAAGGTTGGCTTGATTAGCTCAAGATACCAGTCACAGTAATTATTCCAGATGAATTTGTAGATCGCATCAGCGGCTTCATTAAAGCGGTATTCTTCAATAGCAGTTTTAACCTTGGTCTGGGTGTCCGCCAATTCATGAATAATCCACTGGTTAGATGGTTCTTGCGCGGTTGAGAGGTCATAATCAAAGGCAGGTGACGCCCCATTCATCTCAAGGAAACGGCAAGCGTTCCAAATTTTAGTGGCAAAATTGCGGTACCCTTCAATGCGGCTTTCAGCCAATTTGATATCACGGCCCTGTGCGGCCATCGCGATTAGGGTAAAGCGCAAGGCATCAGCGCCATATTTATCGCTGAGGTCAAGCGGGTCCATCACATTGCCCTTTGATTTGGACATTTTCTGACCTTTTTCATCACGCACCAACGCATGAATATATACATCCTTGAACGGCACAACTGGTTGGCCTGCCTCTTTCATGAAATGCATGGACATCATCATCATGCGGGCAACCCAGAAAAAGATGATGTCAAAGCCAGTGACCAAGACACTGCCCGGGTAATAGCGGCTGAGTTCAGGTGTTTCTTCAGGCCAACCTAGGGTTGAGAACGGCCATAGGCCAGATGAGAACCATGTGTCCAAGACATCTTCATCTTGGGTCAATTCAACGGTTTTGCCGTAATGTGCATCTGCTTGCGCCTGAGCTTCGGCATCATCCATGGCGACAAATGGCGTGCCATCAGGGCCATACCATGCAGGAATACGGTGCCCCCACCATAATTGACGCGAAACACACCATGGCTGGATATTGCGCATCCATTCAAAATAGGTCTTTTCCCAACGCTGAGGGACAATGCGGGTTTCGCCAGTTTCAACAGCTTTGATCGCAGGCTGGGCAATGGTATGAGCATCGACATACCACTGATCCATCAACCAAGGTTCAACCGGCACGCCAGAACGGTCGCCATGGGGAACGGTATGGTCTGTTTCCGTAATATCTGCCAGTAAGCCTAATTCTTCAAAGGTTGTTTCAATACGCTTACGGGCATCAAAACGGTCCATGCCTTGCCAATCTTTTGGGGTGTTTTCGTTAAGCTGGGCGTCTTGATCAAAAATATTGATCATCTCAAGGTTGTGACGGCGCCCTACCTCAAAGTCGTTAAAGTCATGGGCGGGGGTGATTTTTACAGCGCCAGTTCCTTTTTCCATGTCGGAATATTCATCAGCAATGATCGGAATAAGGCGGCCCGTGATCGGCAATTTAACCATCTTGCCAACCAAATCTTTATAGCGGTCATCATCAGGATGGACAGCAACCGCAGTATCGCCAAGCATCGTTTCCGGACGTGTGGTGGCAACGGTGATGAATGTGTCTGCCATGCCATCAACAGGATATTTAAGATGCCAGTAATGACCCTTAACCTCACGTGCTTCGACTTCGAGGTCTGAGATCGCCGTAAGTAGTTTTGGATCCCAATTTACAAGGCGTTTGTCGCGGTAGATCAGCCCCTGACGGTGCATATCCACAAAGACTTTGCGGACAGCATCAGAAAGGCCTTCATCCATGGTGAAACGTTCACGCGGCCAATCAGGTGATGCACCAAGTGATTGAAGCTGGCGGCTGATGGTGCCGCCGGATTCTTCCTTCCACTGCCAAACACGTTCAAGAAACTTGTCACGCCCAAGGTCACGGCGGTTGATACCTTCGGCGGCCAGCATACGTTCAACCACCATCTGAGTGGCGATACCTGCGTGGTCCGTACCAGGTTGCCAAAGGGTGTCTCTGCCCTGCATGCGATGATAACGGATCAAGACATCTTGCAAGGTGAAGGTTAGGGCATGCCCGATATGAAGTGAGCCTGTGACATTAGGCGGCGGCATCATGATGGTATAAGGTTCAGCCGTCGAGGTCGGGTCACACGCAAAGCTGCCGTTTTCTAGCCAGCGGTCATACCATGACTTTTCAAAAGATTTCGGATCATAGGTTTTATCAAGCATTGTGACCTCAATGTCGGTAGGGCATCCGTGATGGCGCATCGTCCATTAAGAACTTTTAGTGATATTGCGCCCGCTTGCCAAGGGTAAGACCATGATTTAAGCGGTGTTTTTACCTGAATAATGACGGTTTACGTGGTTTTTTTCGCTTTTGACGTGCTGGCGGCTTTCTTTGCAGGTTTTTTAGCTTTTTTCGCTACTTTTTTTGGTGCTTTTTTGGCGGATGTTTTTTTAGCAGCTTTTGGCTTTACCGTTTTTGGGGGCGGCGGCGCATGTTCCGTCAATGTTGCGGTGACAGATTCCGCAATGATGCGCTGGACATTATGACTGAGCCAGCCGCCAAGTTCATCAGCAACAATGTTCTTGATGGCATCAGAAACATCAGGCGTCATCCCATCTTTGGTAGATGTGGCCTGTATATGTTGTGGGGTATTTGGGGTGGGTGCTGATGTATCTTCAGTTGGCGAAACTTCAGTTGGGGTATCATCTTGAGGGGTGGCGGTATTGATCAGCTCTGCCCTGATTTCAGCCTCAATCATTTCTTCTTCGGCGGTGAGATCACGTGGCTTAAGACCAGCCTCAATACCTTCATCATGCGTGCTTTCCATCACGGCCAACGGGGTGCGCGTTGGGGAGCCGTCAGTTGGCGTGCCCGCTGGATGTTCAGCTAAGGTGTCAGGAGAAGCATCAGTCGAGACAAAGCGGCCAACTTCCTTCACCGGTAATGGGACGGATGGCAGTGGCGTGGTGGGGACGTAATTATTCTGGAGTGGCGGCGGCACACGGCCTTCATTCATATCGTCTTCGTGCTGAGCTGAAGATGCAAGGCGTTCAACACGTTCCATCGGGTCCATGCCGCGCCAAACAACAGTATCAAGGTCAAGGATATTATCCTTCTGGCTGTCTTGTTCCTGTTTTTTGCGCCACCATGACATGTGCCAATATTACTCCGGATATTCAATAATCGGAAGGAAGGACATGATCGGGCTTGGGATCGGGTCAGCGTCTTTTGGTGATGCCATGCTGTTGATGCCTAAGTTTTGCGCGTTAAGCTCGCCCATCGCCGCCATCAGGTTATAGATTGCGTTGATGCGGTCATGTTTTGCAATCAGCAAGCTTAATTCAGCGGTGACAACATCTTGTTCTGCATCAAGCTGGTCTAAAAGTGTCTTTTCACCAAACTGAACCTCTTGGATACGGCCGTCACGCACAATGGCGGCAGCATCATATTCTGCCTGATACGCCGCAATGACGGCTTCGGCTGATGTCATGCTGCGATATGCGTTTTCAGCACTAAGACGGGTGGATTTTTCCGTGTCTTTAAGGTTAAAGAGCGCTTCACGATGATCCGCCACCGCGCCACGTGATTTTGCATAGACTGATGATGTCGGGAACAGCGGCATCGAGAACATCACGGTTGCTGAATAATTTTCAGTATCCATGGTCGGGGTAGTGTGGTCCGTGGTTTTGCCAGACAAGGTTAGGTCAAGGTTCGGGCGGACACCTGCGATTAGGACATCCATGGTCTTGCGCGCAATACGTTCTTGCAAGTAAGCGATCTGCCGTGAAGGATGGCGCTGAACAGCTTGATTGGCGGCAGCGGCCGATGTTTGCGGAAGGTCAAACGATGCCGAAGGTAGCGTAAGGTTGGCCGGCACAGCACCGATCAAGGTTTCATAGGTCGCCATTTGCGAGGAAAGCTGGCTTTCAGCTTGGATCAGGCTTGCGTTAGCGCGTGCTTGCCGTGCGCGTGCGCCAGCATAGTCAGTCGGGGTGATTTCACCAAGGTCAAGCTGAAGTTCAGCGGCCGTAAGATACTGGTTCAAACGGTCTAGGTTTTTGCGGTTAATAGCAACGCGATCTTGAGCTTGAGCTAGGCCAGTATAAGCGCGGATAGCTTCCAGCAGGACATTTTGTTCGGTGAGGTTAATTTGTGCCATGACAAGGTCAAGGCTGATCATCGCCACGGTTTTCTGCGCAGACCCTACCCCGCCATCATAGAGCTTTTTATTGACGTTTAGGGTCAGGTTGCGGGCATCATTACGGGTAAAATCACCGCCGCGAGTTTGTTTGTTGGCGCGTTTGTTGTCCAAGACGAGGTTTGATGACCAATCCGTGCCAGACGTCGCGGTCGATACTTCTTCACGTGCAGACAGATAAGACTGATGGGTGGCGGCTATTTTATCCGACGTCATCAATGCTTTTTCAAGTTCTAAGGCGAACACATCTGCATGAGCCGTTCCCGAGATCAACATCCCAACACCACATGTTAGGGCAAGTAAAGATTTGATATGGGCAACGGTCTTCATGGATAGATATTCCTTAACGTTGGATATCCCAATGTTAGAATGAAAAAGTTTTTTCTTGTGCAAATTCATTCAAAATCGGGGTTTGGGCGTCAAATAGCGTGGTATGAGCAAAGCCTGAACCAGCGCGCACATATTTTACCGCACGGCCTGGGGTTGATGCATCTTCACGAATAACCGCAACTAACCGGCCATTTTCAGCAAGCTGTGCCAAGAGGTCAGCCGGGACATGTTCTACAGCGCCATTGATTAAGATGGCGTTATACGGGGCTTCTTTAGCAAAACCGCCTGTATGCGGCGCGTTGATGATCACCGAGTTATCAATACCGTTTGTGGTCAGGTTCTGCTGGCCTTGTTCGGCAAGCGATGGATCACCTTCGATCCCCATGACGGATTGTGCCAACTGGGCGAGGATGGCCGAGGAATAGCCCGTGGTTGCACCGATATCAAGCACCGCATCCGCCGCGTTTAAATCAAGCGCCTGAACCATGCGCGCAAAAACCATAGGTTCAAGCATGAAGCGGCCACCGGATAGCATCAAGTCTTCATCAATATAGGCGAGATCGACAAGATCAGCTGAGATGAAGTTTTCCTTGGCTGTATGTTCAAACGCCATGATAAGCGCGTCATTCGTGACCTTGTTGGTGCGCAGTTGTGATTCCACCATAAAGCGACGACGATCAGCAAAAACAGACATGATGATGAACCCCCGTGATCATCAAAAAATTCAGTAATATTATGATAATGACATAATATGGCTGAATTAGGTTAAATATCCATCCTTGATATGCACATTTAAGCGGCATTTGTCACCCCCTTGGCGCCAGATAGTGACATTATTTTATGCGATTATTTTTAAGATGAGGCATGAAGTGTTGTTGACGCTATGTTCAACCTGCGCTATGACCCATACATCTGTGACGGCCCAGTGGCAGAGTGGTCATGCAGCGGTTTGCAAAACCGTGTACATCGGTTCGATTCCGGTCTGGGCCTCCAGATTTTCCGTTACATTAGATAAAACCACTTAACGCTGTATTTTTGGTGCTGTGTTGAGAAGACGTCATTGTGGGCTTGATTTGCGCGGTATTGTCTTTGATGATGCGGGTGAGTTTTTATTTGCGTTTCTTTAGAGAGTTTATTTTATGTTCCATTCAACCAAGCGCGGCATGTTGGCCCGCATTTCAGGTTTAGCCGCCGCATTATGTATGCTAAGTGGTGCGGCTTTTGCTGATATTTCTGGACTATTCAGGACTGAGCCTAACGATGACGGCAATTACATCACGGTGATGTTTGATGCATGTGATGATGGATCAGGGCTTTATTGCGGCGTGATTGCTGCGGCTTATAACGCTGAAGACGAAGCCAATGAAGATTATGAGAATATTGGCCGCAAGATTGTCTGGAAAATGGAATCAAAAGGCAGTGGTGTCTTTGAAGGCGGTATGATTTGGGCGCCAGATACCGACAAAACCTATAACTCACAAATGAAACTAAGCGGTGATACCTTAACGGTTGAAGGCTGTATTTTGTTCATTTGCCGTGGTCAAGACTGGACGCGGGTAGAGTAAGTTTTAACCAATATATCTTTTTTACCGGCATATCTTTTTTGCCGGCATATCTTTTTTGCTGGCATATCTTTTAAGGGGAGATAGGTTGTTGGTTGGCTTATGGCTCACCCCGTCCTATCTCCTCTTTTCTGTTGGCGACATAGGCGTCTAATTCTTCACGGATTGCAGGGTCTAAGGCTGGTGGTTCAAACTGCTCAAGCACGTTCTGCCAGATAAGCGTGGCGCGATCAGTCGATGATAGCGACCCTGCCGCTGCCCAGTTTTCATTGTTCTGCCAATCACTTAAGATTGGTTCATAAAATGCTGTTTTATAACGTGAAAGTGTGTGTTCACACCCAAAGAAATGACCGCCTGTTCCAACATCAGCCATGGCATCAATCCCGATCGCATCACGTGAGAAATCTTGTGGGCTGAGCATTGATGACATCATCTGCAGCATTTCTGCATCCATGATGATCTTTTCATAAGACGCAACAAGCCCGCCTTCAAGCCACCCTGCCCCATGATAGGTTAAGTTGCCATATCCAGTAACCGCACCCCATAGCGCCATTTGTGTTTCGTAAGCAGCCTGACCATCAACCGCGTTCGAAGCATTACAGGCCGAGGTGCGGTAAGGCAGGTTATAATGACGTGCAAGCTGACCGCCGGCCATGTTAGCGCGGCTGTTTTCAGGCGTACCAAAGGCAGGCGCACCAGATTTCATATCAACATTTGAGGTGAAACCGCCATAAATCACACGTGCACCAGGATTTTTGGATTGAATTAAGGCGATGGTGAAGAGCGCTTCGGCATTTTGCTGGGCCAAGGCCGCGGCAAAGGTAACTGGTGTCATGGCGCCCATTAAGGTAAATGGGGTAACAATCACGGCTTGCCCTAACTCAGTTAGGGTTAAGGCCGCGTCAGACATTTCTTGGTCAAGCACGCGCGGCGAATTTACGTTGATATTCGTCAAGGCACCGGGTGATGACTTGAGGTCATCCATGGTAATACCGCGTGCAATAGCGGCCATATGGGCAGCATCACGAACCCGCCCTGCCCCGATTGACATGCATGATGATATCTTGTCGGTTAAGGTCAAGGTGGCGTGCAGGCAGTCAAGATGCCGGGTATTTGCCGGAAGATCAGTAGTCGCAACAGCTTGGTTGCCCATGAAGTGAATGCAGTTTAAGGCTTGGCCTAGGCTGATAATCTCTTTGAAATCACTAAGGGTGCCGGAACGCCGCCCACGAATAGCATCATGCGCATTAGGCGGGCCAGAAACGAGGCCAAAATTGATGGTGTTGCCGCCAATGCGCAGGGCATGATCTGGATTGCGCGGGGTGAGTGTAAATTCAGATGGCGCTTTACCCACCATCTCCATCACAAAAGCAGGGTCAAGGCGGACAATTTCTTCGGCATCATCAACCATTGCGCCCATAGATTTAAGATGTGCGCGTGCTGATGCGCTCAGGACCTTAACGCCAAGATTTGCAATGATTTCAAGAGATGCCTCATGAATAGCCATAATATTATCAGCCGTCAGTGGCTGGAGTGGCGGCATCATGTTATCAACACGGCGGAACGGCAATTGGCCAGCAAGTTTTGACGGTGATTTGGTGGGCTTATCACGTCCAGAACGGCGGCGGCGTGATGATATGGGTGACGTTTCGTTCACGGTAAGATGTCCTTAAGATTTGAAAGAGGTTGATAACAGCGCCACCAATTCACGTGCAGTGGCGGCGTTCGGGTCACGCGGATTAAGCCCCCAAACAAGGGATTTTATGCGGTCAGCGGTCTCATGACCCAAGACGGGGTCAGCTAAATGATGGAATTTTGCGATCATTTCATCATCCGTGGGCGGGGATTCAGGATCCCAGGTCGCTTTGGTATCTGATGACGTGAAGGTCGCACCATCCTTGGTAGTTAAGGTAACCCTAGCAATACGATCAGCAGGAAAAACGTCATTAAAAGCATCGTCTTCTTCAAGCGTCATGGTGGTGGCCAAAGCACAAATATCAGGGTCATTAAAGGGCGGAGTTACTTCGGCGGTGCCAATATTGCCGCGGATCACCGCAGCGGCAACAGGCCATGGCAGGGAATATTGTGCGCCGTCACTGTCTAGAGGAATGCGGGTGGCAAGACGCACGGCCTGATGGAACGAGGTGATGCCAATATGCGCGATATCACCACCTGAAAGATTGTGTTCGGCCATCACATCAAGTGCAGCGGTGGCCGCTGGTTGTGCCCAGCGGCAGACTGGCCATGGCTTGATATATTGGTCGATTATATGCCAGACCTTGCCCAGATCACGCCAAACAGGAGCTTCATCAGGGCCGGTCACGGTAATGGCCGGGGCACCGGTAAAGCCATCTTCAGCCAGCAGCCCTGCACTGACGCCAGCCATTGCCCCCCAGCCAGAGCCGTCTTTGACCATCGTTGGGTAATCGATTGTGCGCATCATTTGTGAGCGTGGGCCATGATATTCAGCAATGCCCATGGCTTCACGCAATATATCAGCAGATTGGCCGCGGTAACGGGCGGTCAAGGCCGCTGCCCCCAACGCAACCCATGCACCTGAAGTGTGATAGTCAGGCACAGATTGATGCAAAGAAATGCCTGCGCGAATGGCGATTTCATACCCCAGCACTAACCCAGTTAAGACATCATCATCATTGAAGTCAGTGTTACGGGTGGTCAGCACCGCAATTAACGCTGGAAGAATACCGCAACCAGCATGGCCCTTGGTTAAGCGCATGCCATCATGGGCGTCTATGCTGTCAATAACCATGCCGCCAGCAAGGGCAATGCCGACTGCCCCTGCCACGCGGCCATCACCCATTAAAGGCGCAGAGGTATCATCGCTGCCGGCCGCAAAATAGCGGGTGGCGTGATTATTGATGATGCGAGCTGTTTCGGTGGTGCTGCCTGCCGCCAAGACACCAATCAAATCCATCAGGCAACGTTTGGCTTGGTGATAAACATCATCAGGGATGTCTGCCGATGTTGTATTGAGGATGTAATCTTCAACAAATGGATGGTAGGGAGAGTTGCGCGTGTCGTGTTGAATTGGTGACGTCATGGTCTGTCTTTAATGTAGTTTCATGTATAAGGCTGGACCTCCCCTATTCAAAAATTGTCCTAAATGCGCTAGCTAGCATGACTTTTACGACATTTATGTCATTAATACCAGTTTGTTGAATTAGTATGATCGCGCCTATTGCCGAGCGCGTTGTTTAGGCGTAATACCATTAGAAGACGATAACTCCACGCCCGAAGTTGGCATAAATGTCGCTACTCATATCTTTATCTGCGCTGCTGATCTCGGTAATCCTGATCCAAATTGGCACAGGGTCTTTGGGGCCACTTGATGCGCTTTCAGGGCAGCATTTCGGCTTTACGGCAACAGAAATCGGTGTATTGGGTTCGGCACATTTTATTGGGCTGTTTATCGGGTGTTTCATTAATCCTTGGTTGATCCGTCGGTCTGGTCACGCACGTACATTTGCAGTGATGGCGGCGGCATCGGCGATATCTGCCTTGATGCACCCTATTTTTGTGGATGTGTATTTTTGGGCGGGGCTGCGTCTTCTGACTGGTTTTGCCATTGCTGGCGCCTATACCGTGATTGAAAGCTGGCTTCAGGCCAAGATCAGTAACCATAACCGTGGCCGTGTGTTTTCGGTCTATCGGGTGGTCGACATGGTGGGCACGATCATGGCGCAAGGAATTATCGCAACCTTAGACCCTGGCACATATGTTGCGTATAACATTGTTGCGATGTTGGCATGCTTGAGCCTGTTGCCCTTGGCGTTGACGCAATCAGCACCGCCAGAATTACCAGAACAGCGCAAATTCAAACCGTTTTATGCCATGAGCTTATCACCGCTTGCGGGGCTTGGGGTGCTGGCGGCCGGCATCACCAATGCTGCGTTCCGAATGGTAGGGCCAGTTTATGCGCTTGAAATTGGGCTTAATGCACAAAAAACGGCGTTGTTTCTTGCCATTGGGGTGTTGGGCGGTGCGCTATCACAAATTCCTGCTGGCATTATTACCGATAAATTCAACCGACGTGTTGTGCTGGTCGCCTTTTCCATCGCCGCGATTTTTGTATGCTTTATCACCGCGATATCAAGTATGTTTGGGCAAAACGCAGGTTATACGGGTTTTGTGTTGATCTTCCTGTTTGGGGTGACAACATTGCCGATTTATTCCATCTGTGCGACACATGCGAATGATTTTGCCCAGCCACATGAAATGGTGGATTTATCAGCATCATTGATTTTGATCTATGCCATTGGTGCGATCATCAGCCCGATTGTTTCTGGCTATTTGATTGAACATTATGGGGCTGGTGCCATGTTTGGGTTTATCGGCATTGTGCATGGTAGCCTCGTCATTTACAGCATTTGGCGGATGGGTATCCGGCCTGCTATCAGCACCACAAGTTATCGTTATGTCCCGAGGACATCTGTGTTGATTAATTCGATCCTGCGCAGTAACAAAAAACAGCGTTAATATTAGGATATAGCTGGATGTCACGCACAGTTTCGCATGCATTATTGTTGATCACGGCCTTTATTTGGGGCGTTACGTTTGTATTTCAGGCCACGGGCATGGAAACATTAGGGCCGTTT
>CBFIAO010000010.1:0-36236 GCA_965660595.1 Puniceispirillales bacterium (SeqCode)
TCATATGAACATTTGATGCCGCATAACCAACCGCCGTCCAAATGCCCGGGGCCAAGGAGACAATATCTTTTTCAGTTTGCGCCGATTGTGCAATAAGTGCTGAATGTGCCTTCATTATTCTATATGCCTTTGTTTTACCTTGCCCTGATATTTGCTGAGCAATTCTTGGTCCACTTCGGTGCCATCCGCCAAAAACGGAATAATGCCGCGCCTGAGTGACCGCCCACGCATAGCCTTGATGTCATCTTCAGACTTGGTCACGCGCTGGCTTAAACGACGACCCCATTGCGCCAAATAGCCATAAAGCCTGTCAATATCTTCACCATTACTATTACTTTTGGCTAGGTCATTAAATTCATTAGGGTCTTGTTCAAGGTCAAACAGCATGGGCCGGAAGCCACCTTCAGCATGCATCAGTTTAAACCGTCCATCAAAGACCATAAATAACCGCGCATCACGTGGTTCAAGCCCTAGCTTGACCGCCTGCGGCGTCACAGAATAGTCAAACTCACTAATCACAAAATCGCGCCATTGTGGTGTCTCACCACGGAGCCAAGGCAGTAATGAACGACCTTCAACAATATGGTCTGGCACCTTACCGCCTGCCGCATCAACAAAACTTGCAGCGAGGTCAATGCTTTCAACCAATGCATCACATGTTGTGCCGCGGGTTGCGTCTGCTTCGGGGCGTGGGTCATAAATGATCATCGGGATTTTGGCAGATTGGTCATGAAAAAGATCTTTTTCACCAAGCCAATGATCACCAAGATAATCACCATGGTCAGAGGTCAGCACGATCATTGTGTTGTCCATCTGGCCAGTTTGTTCAAGATGGTCGAGGATACGGCCAAGTTGATCATCACATTGTTTGATCAGGCCCATATACGCAGGGATGACCTTGTTGCGCACCTCTTCTTTTTGGAAAGCTTGTGCGATTTTATTTGCCTGATATGACGCAAACACAGGGTGAGCTTCGTTACGTTCGCAATCATCACGAAGCGCTGGCGGCACGTGAGCTGCATTAAACATATTATGGTAAGGTGCAGGCACGATATATGGCCAATGAGGCTTGATATAGCTGACATGAGCACACCACGGGCCTTCATGGGCATCTAAGAATTCCAATGTTTTGGTGGTAAGCCATGGTGTTTCGCTATCTTCTTCACGGATATTTGCAGGCTTGTCAGCGTTACGGTAAATCCAGCCCGAAGCAATATCGTCACCATCAACACCAGCATTGGCGAAATCAGCCCAAGGGTTTTCAGCTTCATAACCTTTGGATTTTAGGTATTCGTTATATGGTGACCTTTTTTCATCATAGAGACCATCTGGCCCACTGCCCCACAAGCCATCATCACGTATCCAAATGTCAAACCCACATTCCGCCTGACGTGCGCCGATCACGCTGTCTGGCGAAAGGCCAAGGCGTTCCATGCCGTCAACATCTGCCTTCATATGCGTTTTACCGATCAACCAGCAATCCATGCCAGCATTGCGCAAATGGTCACCCATCGTGTGTTCACCCACCCGCAATGGAAAGCCATTCCAATGCGCCCCGTGGCTTGAGGCATATCGGCCGGTGTAAAAACACATTCGGCTGCCGCCACAAACAGGTGACTGTACATAAGCATTGGTAAAACGCACACCCTTGGCCGCCACACGGTCAAAGTTTGGCGTCTTTAGGTGGGGATGACCTGCACAGCTGAGGTAGTCAAAGCGCAATTGGTCATACATGATAAATAAGATATTCACGTTTATTATCCTATCGCAAACACATGCTTAAAATTTGTAAAAACTTGTTTCAGGGTGGAAGATGATCCATGCCCGAACAAATTGCTGATAGCTTTGTTGTTGTTCCAGCTGCGCGCCTGACATCTTGCCCGACATACACTGACCTAGGTGAGTCCAAGTTGAGCCTGTTTCCGCGTCAGTGATCACACCATCTTTGCGCTCAAAGGTCAGGGTCTTGCCCTTAACCTTCCGGCTGTAGACAAAGGCCGACATGTTGTCATCATCACTAACCGCAAGCAACGGAGTGCCTGAAATTTCATCATTCACCAGTCCGATTTTTTGAAGTTCGATCAGGTCATACGCATGCGCCTGACCATCTATTTCAACACCGACAACCAATGGCGGGGTTTCTTGCATATGCCAGCGCGGCAAATCTGCTTCAAATTTCAACAGTTTTGCAAAGAAATTATATTTGCCTTCAAAGACCGGGTCATATTGAAGGACTAGGCTGTCAGGATGCTTTTCAAGCCAGTTCTTGAGTGACATTTGTTCGAAATAAATATCTTCGAGTTGGTCACCTTTGCGTGCACCTTTAGCGGCCTCACCTGTTTCTTGGCGCCACCATGTATTGGTAATGCTATCACGCAAAACCGCGTTATAATTCACCGCACCAACCAACATAAATTCAGGACGACCTTCGGCCCAGTCAATATCATAGACACGCCCACTGCGGCACATACCGCAATATGTTGCCAAAATAGCCTTGCCGCCCAAGTCATCAGAAAGCTGGTGATGGTAAAACAGCAAGTTGGCTGGATATGCCTTTTTTTCACCGTTAATTTCAACGCCAATGATAGGAATATCCAGATCAAGCTTGTTATCTGCAGCGTTTAAAAATGTTTTCTGGGTAATCGGCAGGAATTTGTAGCGGCCAATCCAATATTTATTAAACAGCCAATATATACCGCCCCAAAGGCCGGCGAATAGAATAAGTCCTGCGATAAAAGCTACTGAATTCATGGCTTCAAGGCGTGTGGCCAGCACCACCAATACAATGACCAGTGCTATTCTAAATTTCTGGATATTTGACCACATAAAGTAGGCGAGATCTATTTGCCATGAAAACCGTTGCAATATTGGCGGCGTGCCATTCGCGCTAAGCCCTTTGATGAGTTCTGCTGCGATCAACACAGCAAAAATTGCAAAAAATTGGGTTTCCATTTCCCCCGCCCTTTTATGTTTCGGCGCTAATGCATAAAGTTTGCCTAGCTTTATTGTTAATTGAAAGTAGCTTGCATCTTTATTTTTAACTTTATCAACTAAAAAGTTCACCTAGTGAACTTAATAATCTTGCCTTGGAATAGCATTGCCGCAAGAACGTCATAGGGTTAGGTTGGCACAAGATAGAGGGTGATTAAAAATGACTATTTATGTAGATGCGGATGCCTGCCCAGTTCGTGAGCACATCATCACCACTGCCTTGCGCCACCAACGACGTGTTGTCATGGTGTGTAATGGCGGAATCAGGCCATATCCCCATCCTTTGATCGAGCTGCAGATTGTGCCCGCTGGACCTGATGAGGCTGACAAATGGATCGCAGATGCCATTGATAAAGGCGATATATTAGTAACGAGCGACATACCACTTGCCGCAAAAGCCGTGGAAAAAGCAGCGATTGTATTGCGCCCTGATGGGTCAGTGCTTGACCAAGATAATATTGGCAATGTGTTGGCCAGTCGTGATTTGATGGCAGATATCCGTGCAGCAGATCCGTTCCATCAATCAAAATCAGCACCAATGACAGGTGCCGATAAAGGACGTTTTAACCACCAGTTGGACCAGATGTTAAGCAAAGCAGGCGTGAGATAAATATAGCCACCCCCTTAACTTTCAGATGATCTGGGTATAGATTAATTCATAGAAAATTATAGCCATGATAAGGACACGCTATGCCTAGTTTTGATGTGGTCAGCAAAACCGAAATGACTGATGTTGATAACGCCCTGCAAGGGGTCGCCAAAGAAATTGACGTGCGTTATGACTTTAAAGGCAGCATGGCGGAAGCCACCCGCAGTGATGAGGTGATCACGATCAAAGCCGAAGATGAGCTGAAGCGTAGGCAGGTGGAAGAATTACTCGTCACGCATCTGACGCGAAAAGGTGTTGACGCCAAGGTGCTGGATTTCCAAAAGATTGAACAAGCGACCGGCAACACCATCCGCCAAACGGTATTGATCCAGCAAGGCATCCAGCGTGAGGTCGCCCAGAAAATTGTCAAAGCCATTAAAGGCGCCAAGGTAAAAACGCAAGCGTCCATCCAAGGTGACGAAGTGCGTATCTCAGGCAAAAAACGTGATGATTTGCAGGCGGCAATCGCGTTGATCAAAGAACTGGATATCAGCCTGCCGCTACAGTTCATTAATTTCCGTGATTAATCTTGCGGCGTTAACTTTATCTTACGGCCAAAATAAATAAACAACACCGATAGCATGAACGGCACGATGCTGAACGCCACCAGCATATCAGCGCCGGCTTCAGCCCTTGAAAAATCTTCAAGGCATGCCTCCAGCGGATTAGTATATTCTGCAAAGCCGCCGTCAGCGATTTCAGCCTGACATTTCTTGGTGATGCGCTCGATCGAATTATCCGCAAAGAAATAGCCATAAAGAATGCCCAGAAACACCACCGACATAAAGAGTGAGATCAGGTATAAGACCGCTTTGACGATTGTTTCTATAAATTTCATTGAGCAACCCTTTTAATGTTGCATGCATCATATTTTAAACTTGGTCCCTTTCCAAGTTGAGATTAGGGCACAAGTTTTGGCGCTAATAGGCAATGGCCAGATGGCGTTTATGTGAAGAGATGAAAGATGATGGCGCTGTAAGTAATGCCACATAACAAGAGTGCCAAGAGGACCGCAGCGCTGCCGTAATCTTTTGCACGTTTTGAGAGGCCATGCTTTTCATACGATATTCTATCGATGGCAGCTTCAATGCTTGAATTAAACAATTCCATCATCAGCACAAGAATAACCGACCCGACCATTAATAACGTCTGCGATAACGTCGCTGGCAACCACAAGGCCAAGGGAATAAGAAAAGCCGCCAGCAGCAATTCTTGGCGAAAGGCACTTTCTTCATTAATGGCAAAGCGAAAGCCAGCACAGGAATGCCAAAACGCTTTCAAGGCGCGGGTAATACCTGAATTATCTTTATGAGGATTATTGAGCACAGAATAGTCTTTGTTGTTCTGGCGGCAGACCAAATATCCTTCAAAAATATCTGTCGCCCTATCCCAAGAATAGGTTTCAGCATGAGCGCGGGCATCGTCACGCGATAAGGTAAGGGCTTTGTTGACGGCAACATGCAAATCATCATCTAAAGCGCCTGCCTTGACATCGGTAACAACATCAATTGGCCCGGTCACCGGATATGCCGCAACCGGCAGGCCGCAGGCCATCGCTTCAAGCAAAACAAGACCGAACGTGTCCGTTTTTGAAGGGAATACAAAGACATCAGCTTGGCCATAATATGAAGGCAGTTCTTCCTTGGGTTTAGCGCCATGGAAGACAGTATTTGGATAAGCTTTCTTGAAGCCAGCAAGTGCCGGGCCATCACCCACCACCCATTTTTCGGCATCAATATCTAACGACAAAAAGGCGTCGATATTTTTTTCAACCGCAACGCGGCCAACATAAAGCAGGATAGGTTTTTTATTCGCCCGTCGTTTTGATGGCGGTGTGAATAATGATAGATCAACGCCCCTAGGCCAGATGTCTGGGTTTTTAACACCCCACTCCGCCAGGTCATCAAATACTTTTTTTGTTGGCACCATGACGGTGGCGCTATTTTTATGAAACCAGCGGATAAACGCATAACTGACCCGAAGGGGCAGCTTTATCCGTGAATGAACATATTCGGGAAAGCGCGTGTGATAAGCCGTCGTGAAGTTCAAGTTATTTCTGAGGCAAAAATTCCGTGCCGCCAAGCCAAGTGGCCCTTCGGTGGCGATATGAATAATATCTGGTGATGTTGACCTGATTATTGATGACACTTTGCTGGCGGGGAATAAGGAAAGTCTAATCTCAGGATATGTCGGGCAAGGAAAGGTACTGAACTCCGCTGCGGTGAGCATGGTGACGTCATACCCTTTTGCGATCAGGCCATCCCTTGTGTGGGTTAAGGTGCGGACAACGCCATTAATTTGGGGATACCATGCATCGGTGACGATCATCACATGGATTTTTTTCGTTGGTTTTGTCATGGCTTGATCACTTCGCTGTCGGTTAAACTGTCATGCAATTGATCAAGACGTTGACGCTTTATCAGGCCCTGCTCGCTCCAATAAAGAATTTCCAGCGTGCCGTCATGATGTTCCACTAGCGCTGTTGCGCTCTCAACCCAGTCACCGCAATTGGCGTATATAATGGGGCCAATGTGCTTTAACTCAGCTTTATGGATATGACCGCATATGATGCCATCACAGTCGCGGCGAGCCGTCTCTTTTGACATCACCGTTTCAAAGGCTGACATAAAGGATACAGCAGATTTAACCTTATGCTTGAGGTATTGTGACAACGACCAGTAGGGCCGCCGCAATAGCCGCCTATAGGCGTTAAGCCAGCGGTTTAGCACAAGCAGTGTCTTATAAGCAAAATCACCGAGATGCGCGAGCCAGCGTGCATGCTGGATCACGTTATCAAATAAATCACCATGAACGACCCAGAATTTTTCACCCTTAATCGTTTCATGAATGTCACTTGCTTTTATTTGAATGCCGCCAAAGGATAAATCCAGATAGCCGCGGGCAAATTCATCGTGATTACCCGGAACATAAATCACTTCTGTGCCGTGCCGTGCCTTGCGCAATATTTTCTGGACAACGTCATTATGAAGCTGTGGCCAATACCATTTGCGCTTAAGCCGCCAGCCATCAATGATATCACCAACCAGATACAGCTTATCGCTATTGCTGTATTTCAGGAAATCAAGCAACGGGCGACATTGCGCGCCAGATGTACCTAAATGAATATCGGAAATAAAGATGGTGCGATACGTGATGGGCTTCCGAGTATCCTCATCTGACGTATCAAGAACAGGATCTGGTTGATTTAAGTCTTTAATTTCGTCCTTATTTTCAACCATCAACAACACACTCTTCGGGATATCAACATAGGAAGAGTATTAGAACTGTATTGTGAAGAATTTGTTGCTGAATTGTTACATTTTCATAACACGTGCGGCCGCATCATTGCCGGCTGCGTGAGGGGTGGCCCTTTACCGTTCAGCATTGAACACGACATAACTTTAAAAAATATGAAGGATATTTGAAAAAACTAATAACTTAAGTATAGTAGTATTATCCATTTGATGGATTTATATCAACCCGAGGTCGGTCACTAGCCCTCGATAAAAAAAGGCCAATGCTATGAGTATTTATTTACGCCCGCGTGGTTTATCCAGCGACAATAATTTCATCACCCAATATAAAACACGCATGGTGCGCGACCGGCGCAAGAAGATAATCTATGCATCATGTTGCGGCATTGTGATGCTGACATCATTATGCGTGGCAAGCATATAGCGGCAGCAGCTGCGTGGGTAGCTTGATATTGCGGCTTTAACACCCCGCGGCAATGCATCTTACCTTATATGTGTCTAAACTTGTATTGGTCATGCAGACAATCAGGTATAGTGGGCGGTCATGCGCATCTTCGGCATGATTTATCGAATGCTGAACGTTAGAAAGCAGCCCCTATCATGCGTGAGCTTTATCAAGTCTGGCCATCAAGTTTAAGCGATGACCAGATAAAAAATATATTGGACATTGCGCATCAGCAGCCTGAATTGGAGGCAAGGACATTTGCGTCACGTGACGTCGTGTCAGATATTCGGGTGAGTGCTATCAGGTGGGTGTCATCCCCTGAATTACAAGAGCTGTTGTGGTCTTATGTACGGCGCGCAAATTATGATGCGTTCAACATTGACGTTGATAATAACGCGGAGATGCAATTCACCGAATATCACGCTAGCGCAGGCGGGCATTATGATTGGCATCAGGATGTTCATTGGAACGGACAGGCCGATATAGACCGCAAACTTTCGGTGACGGTGCAGTTAAGTGACGCGGATAGTTATGAAGGCGGAGATTTTGAGTTTGATGAAGTAACAACCAATGCTGACTTTCGGTCAAAAGGCACGGTGTTGGTCTTTCCTTCATATCTGCGGCATCGCGTGCTGCCTATCCGCCGCGGCACACGGCAATCCTTGGTGGCGTGGTTCACCGGACCGTGCTGGAAATAAAAGACCAAGGAAATAAAAGGCCTGGATGGTGGTTTTTGGGGGCTCTATTGACGGCCATCAAATTAATATGAATGTTGTGTGTTTGTTCATTATCGTATCTCTTTAAAAGAGATTGCTTACTTTGATCATGACTTCATTTATAATGTGTTTTGGATCCTTGATCTGATTAGATTTTAGTATTGAACATGAGAAGATTACGCAGATGTTCCGACAAGGTATAAAACGGCTATGTGTTGGTGCCCTTCTACTAATACTCACAAGCCATTATGGTATTGCAGCCGAGAATGTTATCTTTATGCGTCACGCCCTTGCCCCGGGCTTTGGCGACCCTGCTGCATTTAGCCTTGATGATTGCACGACACAGCGAAATCTAAATGATGAAGGCCGCGAACAGGCTGAAAAGATTGGCACGTTGCTTAAAAGCAAGGGCATTGTGCCAACCAGAATACTATCAAGTCCTTGGTGCCGTTGTCGAGAAACTGCCGATAGGCTGAACCTTGGTAGCTGGCAAACCCATGATGGGCTTTCTTCATTCTTTGAGGGACATGTCGATAGAGACGAAACGATTGCTCTTTTATTAGAAGAACTGAACAAAATAGATGATGACGAAGTTTGGCTTTTGGTCACGCATCAAGTTGTGATTCAGGCTGTTACAGGTAGAACAGTTCAAAGTGGCGGCATCGTCAGCTATGACCCACGCACAAAACATTCAACATTGTTAAACTTGCAGTAGCGTTAATCGCTTCTGCGCCCCATCGATGGCGGGTTGAATGCCTGTTTAGTTGGGTATTAGTGGCTGCTGCCAGCCATTCTTTCGTGGACGGCTTGCATCCCTCTTTTGGACATGTCACTTACCTCAGCAGCATGTGTTTGAAGCAGTTTAATGACATCAGGATTTTCAGATGTCTGGGTGACTTTCACGCCCGTATCTGTAAGCTCAATTTCAGTATCAATTTCCTCATACACTTCGAACAGCGCATCAAGCGTCGGTGACTGAATTATAACTTCTGGGTTTTTACCTTCTTGAAGACGTGTAACCATCATTGAGACATGCGATATGATGGCCTCACGCAATTTTATATCTGTAGCCTCAGTTGTTGTAATGATGCCGTTTGGAATGTTTGAAACAACCCTGCCAATGCCTTTATGAGCGCGAAATATTGTTTTAAGGTCATTAACTTCTTGTTCTGTTGTGTCTTTACCCTGCAAGCCTGGCATATTAACTTCATCATGCGTGTGTGCATGGCCACCTTGCTGTTGGTGAGCGGCGTTTTCCGTATGTTGCGGCTGATGCATTTCAGCAAAGTGATGATTGCCTGCAACATGCTGAAAATATAAGGCAGTAACGGCGATACCAGCCCCAAAAATTAACGCATAAGTGAAAAGTTTTTTCATAATGATGTGCCTTATTAAGCTGGCCCAAGGGCTCTGCTGAAATGTGATTACACTTCAATTTATACGAATGTGTGTTAATTTAGCAAGCTATTGTTTTTATTGTAAAAATATTAGGTTTTTATAATGTAAATTAGCACGGCCCAAAATGGTCATACGCATTTGCGTCTTCTTCATGAAACACATCAATCACATAGCCCATACATATAGCTGTCATACGTTACACGGTGTCACTAGACCAAAAGAAAAAAGCATGTATCATGAAGATGTGTGTAAAGCACCGCCCGAGATGTAATATTTAAGTGAATAAGCAATATTTAAGTGAAGATTATTATTCTATAAATATGTGATGAGTTGAAAACCTATGTTTCGCCGTAATTTCCTTCTTGGAACACTCACAATATGTTACCTGCCAACAAGCCTTTTGGCATCTGATCATACCTTAATCGTGAACCGAACAGAAACTTGCGGGTGTTGCGGTGCATGGGTTGAGCGAATGAGCATGGCGGGGTTCAGCACCGATGTAAACCTCGTCAGTGATGAAACGTTAGGGTCAATAAAAACACAGCTAGGCATATCCTATGACCTAAGTTCTTGCCACACCGCTTCAATTGATAACTATTTTATTGAAGGCCACGTGCCTGCTGAAGACATACGCAGATTACTTATTGAACAACCGAAAGCCCTTGGTTTGACCGTGCCAGGAATGCCCATAGGGTCACCCGGCATGGAAATGGGCAGCAATAAAGAGTCATTTGAGACATTGCTTGTATTGGAAGACGGTACAACCCAAGTCTTTAACAGACATTCCTAACCCCTATCTGTGTAATACCTGTTGGCGAAAACTGATGGGGCCGGATACATATCAGGAAAAAGAAAATGGTGCGGTCAAGACGTAATCACAAGGCACCGATTTAGTGTTTAAACTTAGCGTTTAACTGATTGATTATTATATATAGTTATTACGGTTGGCAATAGCCTTGTGATACCCTTTGGGATACCTTTTTAAGGTTAAGGATTATAGGAATCCTACGTCTTAAATCACCCCCCCGTACCCATCGAAATCTCACGACTTCAAAAAAGGGCGGTAAAGGGGGCGGTTGTTTTTGTCACTGCGCTAATAATCTTGCTTTAATTGCTCAGAACGCTCATAGTCAGATTTTACTGCGCAGATACGCGCACAAGCGCGGGAATTACAGCCGTGCGGCCTCAGACATTGTAATGGATTGCTTACAGGTTAAACCAGCCTTGGCAAATCAGATTGAACTAGCATTACTTGAATGCCAGTTCAGCCTAATTATCTAGCCTTTTGTGCTGGGCGATTTTTGGTGCCGCTTAATTGCTGCACGAATTAAAGCCGACCTTTCGCAAAATACCGACCACAAGAAGTCTCTTAACATCTGATATTAACAAGAGGAGAACAATAAAATGTCAAAAGGCAACAGCCGCAAGGGTAATCGTGAAAATAAAAAGCCCAAAAAAGACACCGTGAAAGTTTTAGCAACAGCAAACACAATGACAAATCCTGGATCCATTAAACTTGGCACCAAGAAAAGTAAATGAAATGAAAACCATTGTAATATTTTTAACCTTATCAATTTCCTTTTTCGCAAATGCACAAGCCAAGCAATTTGAACTAAGCAAACCAGATGATAACTACATTTCCTTAAACGAGTGTCTGTATGCACTTTCGAAAGGTACAAAACTCTCAACAGAAAAAGGAGATGTTTTCATCTACCAAAATAAAGTTTGGGAAATGTCTTTTAATGACGACCAAAAATATGAATGCACACTGCTTGGAAAATTAACTGAATAAAAAACTATCAAGAAACTTACTGAGCATAATTGATGCAAGGAACCGAAATAATGAATCATGACAAAAAGAATATGTCCGATACGTCACTGAAAAAACTTGGCGTTACGCGCGTTTCAACAGACGTTTATCATGTTGGCCCCTATAAATATAACAACCAAACCGATGCGCTCGCAGAAGCCAAGCGCGGGGCTGATCGAAAAGCTGACTAAAAATCAACGCGGTACTGAGAAAACCGAATGAAATTAGAAACACCCGAGCATTTTCAATAAATATGCATTTTCGAGTTATAGATTTGTTTTAACAACGAGAGGAAACCAAAAATTGTGACCAACCAAATTCGCCCTGTCCCTTCAACGCTTGTTGTTTCACGGAAAAGCGTTACAGAAAATACTATGGATTTTTATAACCAACGTGCAGGTAAAGAAAAAAAATCAATAGAAATAATAACTGTGCCTAACCGTGGTGGCCAAAAGAACCAAAAAAATGTTGCAATCACGCTTGATACAAAATTAATCAATAAAATTCTTTCAAAAGTTTACGCTAAAGTTTCCACTATAGAAATTGCCACGCCTGAATGCTTAACCAAATTAGTAAAACGAAAGCCTGATCTAGTTTTTTCAGGTGTAAAGTATTTTGAATTTGATGGTGATCAAATTTGGCTGAATGACGTTCTTGACCTCAATAAAATTTGCTACATTGGATCAAACCATGCGGCGTTAAATCGTGAGCACAACAAAGGTGTAGCAAAATTTTTGGCACAAAAGGCTGGGATCGTTACTGCCGACTATGTGGTCATTAAAAGAAGTGGTGACTCCACACACAAAACCATGGGCATAGCCTATCCAGTGTTTGTAAAGCCTGTTATCGGTGGAGACAGTATCGGAATTGACGATTTATCTCTCGTTTTCAATCAGGAACAGCTCGATGCCAAGATAAAACAAATTTTTGATACCCTTAATTGTGACGTGCTGGTTGAAAGCTATTTAGTGGGCCGAGAGTTTAGCGTTGGAATTCTTGAAGATGAATTGAGCAGCGTTTTGACAGCAATGCCAATTGAAATAATAGCTCCCAAAAACCACCGCGGTCAGAGGTTGTTGGATTTTGACATCAAAAGATTAGACCAAGAAACGGTCAGAAAAGTTAAAAACAACACGCTACACAAGAAACTATCAGACGTTGGAAAATCCGTGTTTAAAGCCTTGGGTGGGCGATCCTTTGGTAGAATAGACATAAGGCTGTGCGCAAAGGGTTTGCCACACTTCGTTGAGGCTAATTTAATGCCTGGGTTATCCAAAGGCTACTTCTACCGATCCTGCGCCATTAACCTGGACATGACTTATGATGAGATGATTTTATTATTGTGCAGCAACCGCTTAAACAGCTGTTAATAGTTTCTTTTACAAGGGTGTTAATGACTATGGCAAAATTACCAGCAGCAAAGAAGGCGCCAACCAAAAACTTACCGGTAATGGAATAGAGCTGGCCAGCATAAGGTCTCTTAGGCCATTCAACAGCATTAGGATGCATCAACATTCAAGGATTTCAAAAATCGTAACAAGAATTGCCTTTATAGGTCCAATTCACAATGCTACCTGACTGCACAATCATGGTGATACTACAGTTGGTATTCACAATTATCGGTGCTGTCCCATAGTTGGTTGATGTTGTGACAATGCCGCCATAATTTGTTGTCGTGTAGGTTGTTGGTGTGCCTGGTATCACACCACTTCTAGATTCTGACCACGTCAAATACCGCGTATCTCCATTCTCATAAAAGCCGTTTGGTGGCCCCCAACTTGTGACAATATCTTCTTCGGAAGAACCCAGCCATGAATTTAGAATATCTTCGTGATCTTGCTTGGTTGTGCATCCTGTGATGAACAGACCTAAAATTAATATAAGTCTCAGCATATTCAGCTCCATCAGCGTCGTACCTGTTGGCGAAAACTGATGGGGCCGGACACATATCAGGAAAAAGAAAATGGTGCGGCTGAGAAGACTCGAACTTCCACGGGGTATTAACCCCACAGCGACCTCAACGCTGCGCGTCTACCAATTCCGCCACAGCCGCACCGGGGAGCGGCAACGCCTTGAGGTGATTACAGGCTGGCCACTCGATTGTGTGAAGAAGGGATACCAAACAGCCGTGTTCTTGGCAAGTCACATCTTTACCTGCCGCCAAAATAGGCCGTCTGCTCTTAAGTTAGCCCTTGCGTCTGCCCTTATGTCTGCCCTTAAGCTTGCCTTAGGCTGGCAATACGTCCGCCTGTGCCCCCTAAGGTGAAATTGGCGTGATCTTGGCGTGATATTAGTGCTTAGCGCTTAACCATGGCGGTATTTGCCCCTATACTAAGCCCCATGAACAATAACACAGCACCATCATCATTAGCCGCCCAACCGACGCCACTGAACCTGCCGTTAGAATGGCGGGTCAGCACCGCGCCAGTTGGTTATGATGATGCCATGGCAGCGATGGAAGCACGGGTGGCCGAGATACATAACGGCACGGCAGGTGAGCTGGTCTGGTTGCTTGAGCATCCGCCTGTCTACACCGCTGGCACTTCCGCCCAAGAAGATGACTTAATCAACCCTGGTGACGCCTTAATCCGGCGGGTGGGCCGCGGCGGTGAATGGACATATCACGGCCCGGGCCAACGGGTGGTGTATATCATGCTGGACCTGACCAAGCGTGGTCAAGATGTGCGCCGTTTAGTACGTGAAGTAGAAGCATTCGCCATTAACAGCCTTGGGCGCCTAGGCATCACTGCCGCGCGCCGTGACGGCTACCCCGGGGTATGGGTGCCCGCCAGTGATAAGCATACCGCACCAGACAAAATCACCGCAATAGGCGTGCGCCTGACGAAATGGGTGTCATGGCATGGCATGGCGGTTAATTTAAACCCTGATTTAAGCGCGTTTAATGGCATTATCCCATGCGGGATTCATGATGGTGGGGTGACCAAGATCACAGCACATCGCGCCAATACCAGCATGGATGAGCTTGATGACGCGCTGGCGGCAAGCTTTGCTGAAAGCTTCCCCTTTTAACAGATAAACTTGTGCAACCTTAGCTGAGTATCTCAAGCGCATCGGCAAGGGTGTCGATCGCACGGGCCGCGTCCTGTTCAAGAAGAGTGTTATCCCCTTCCCCCATCAACCCGCCGCGCCCGCCTTCATAATGCACAATACCGTTGCGGCGTTCACGAAGCCAAAATGCATCACGGCTGTCGCGTGCGTCTGCGATATCCATCCCATCAGCGGCGGCAGGATGCCCACCTGGTTCACGCAACATGACGTCCATTATTGCCGCAGCAAGAATGATGATGCTGGCAGGGGCCGCAGGTAATGCCGTGGCGGCAGCACGAAGCTCACCCAGTAAGAGGCCAGCATGCGGGCCTAAATACGGTGTGTATTTATCAAGCTTGCGGACATGCAGGTTAAGTTGCGGGCGATCAGCTGACATTAGCCTATATCATCTTGGGCACTATCTTCAGCGCTATCTTGGGCATCTTCGTCAGCAGCTTGCGCAAACGTCAAAATAGGCTGGTCGACCAACAGGCTATCACCTTCAGCGGCGTGAATTTCTGCCACTGTGCCGCCAGCATCCGCTTTAAGCAGATTTTCCATTTTCATGGCCTCGATCACCGCGACATCATCACCAGCATTCACGACATCCCCCGGTGCCACCTTCAGCTTAACCAAAAGCCCAGGCATTGGGGCCACCACTTGTGAGGCACCTGATGATGTGTCTTTCTCCGGCATCATCATTTGAGCGTTATGCGCACGTGCTGGCAACACTAAGACATCTGCCATCACTGCTGCGGCCTTCATATGAACAGTTTCAGCCTTGCGGCGGTATTGAATTTGGACTGGCGTGTTATTAATCACATCATCGAAAAGACGGCTGGAAAGGTCAGGCCAATCGCCAAACACATAGTCGGCACCATTAATCGTCACCGTGATCACATCATCAATCGCGATAGATGCAGCTATACCATCTGCTTCATCAGTACCAGCGCTATCATAAATCATGTATTCAGATATCGGGTTCATGCCGCCAATCATTGCGGCACGTGACATACGGTCCGCCACCACCAACACGGCAAGGGCACGCATCCGGCCTAGTGTTTCCCCTTCTGCATGGGTAGGCGTATAGCCGTCAGGGTAAACCTCACCAATAAAGCCGGTGGTCATGTTACCTGCACGGAAATCAGCATTATCACAAACATGACGCAGGAACTGACGATTATGCCCTAACCCTTCGATAACATAACCATCAAGCGCGTCAGCAAGACGGTCAATCGCCTCAAGACGTGTCGGCGCATAGGTGATGAGTTTTGAGATCATCGGGTCATAGAACATTGAAATCTCACCACCTTCGGCGATACCACTATCAACACGCACCCCTTCGCCAGAAGGTTCTTGATAACGTTCAAGCTTACCGATTGATGGCAAGAACCCCCGCGACGGGTCTTCGGCATAGACACGCGCTTCCATTGCCCAGCCTTTGGGCTTTATATCTTTTTGCAGAAGGGTCAGTTTTTCACCATGGGCAATGCGGATCATCCATTCCACCAAATCAACACCAAACACCATTTCTGTGACAGGGTGTTCAACCTGAAGGCGTGTGTTCATTTCAAGGAAATAGAAATCTTCGTCTTTGCCGACAATAAATTCAACAGTACCCGCAGAGCGGTAACCAACAGCACGTGCAAGTTCAACGGCTTGTTCACCCATCGCCTTTCGTGTCGCGTCACTGATGAACGGACTTGGCGCTTCTTCAAACACTTTTTGGTGTCGACGTTGAAGCGAACATTCACGTTCACCTAAATAAACCACATTGCCGTGGGTATCAGCCAAAACTTGAATTTCAATATGGCGCGGGTTGGTGACAAATTTTTCAATGAACACGCGCGCATCACCAAATGATGATGCCGCTTCATTTTGGGCCTGCGGCATAGCAACACGCAGCTCCGCATCATCATGAGCAATACGCATGCCCTTACCGCCACCACCAGCAGACGCTTTGATCATTACGGGATAGCCAATTTTAGTGGCCATGTCTGCAGCTTCATCAAGGTCTTCCACCGCATCAGGCGTGCCAGGAACAGTGGATACACCAGCTTTATCCGCAATAATTTTTGAGGTGATTTTGTCACCCATTGAAGCAATTGCGTTTTCATCAGGGCCGATAAAGGCGATACCTGCGGCTTCGACGGCTTTTACAAATTCAGCATTTTCAGACAAAAACCCAAAGCCTGGATGGATGGCTTCGGCACCAGTGTCTTTTGCAGCTTGGATAATTCGGTCCGCTTGAAGATAACTTTCAGATGATGGCGGCGGGCCAACCCATACCGCTTCATCAGCCATGGCGACATGTTCACCATTTGCATCAGCATCTGAATAAACAGCGACGGTGGCAATACCCATCTTCTTTGCTGTTTTGATAATTCGGCACGCAATTTCACCGCGGTTAGCAATCAAGATTTTTGAAAACATTTGTTACCTCCCCCCGATTATAACGGCAGGTTGTCATGCTTGCGCCAAGGGTTTTGTAACTCCTTGTCCTCAAGCATAGAAAACGCATTGGCGATACGGCGGCGAGTGTTGCGCGGCATGATAATATCATCAATATATCCACGTTTTGCCGCAATAAACGGATTTGCAAATTTTTCACGATATTCTTCGGTACGTGCTTTCAGTGCATCAGCATCTTCAGCATCTTGACGGAAGATAATGCGGGCAGCACCTTCTGGCCCCATCACCGCGATTTCGGCAGTCGGCCATGCATAATTCACATCACCGCGCAAATGTTTAGATGCCATCACATCATAAGCCCCGCCATATGCCTTGCGGGTGATGAGCGTGACTTTAGGCACAGTCGCTTCAGCATACGCATAAAGCAGCTTAGCGCCGTGGTTAATAATGCCGCCATACTCCTGACTGGTGCCCGGCATGAAACCAGGCACATCAACCAAGGTTAGGATTGGGATATTGAAAGCATCAGCAAAACGAACAAAACGTGCAGCTTTTCGTGACGCATTAATATCCAAACAGCCTGCAAGCACCATTGGCTGGTTCGCAATTATAGCAACGCTGCGTCCATCTATATGAGCAAAGCCGGTGATGATGTTACCTGCAAAGTCAGGATGAATTTCAAAGAAGCTATCCTCATCTACAATATGGCTAATGACGTCTTTGATGTCATAAGGTGCATTTGGATTGGTCGGGATGATGCGATCCAATGCAGGTGCCGCGCGGTCATGCGTGTCACGAGTTTCAAGACGAGGCGCCATATCACGGTTTGATTGCGGCAGATACGTCATCAACGCCCGAACGCCCATGATTGCCGCCACATCATTTTCATATGATTTATGGGCAACACCAGACGTACGGGTATGAGTGGTTGCGCCGCCAAGTTCTTCGTGAGAGACGGTTTCATGAGTTACGGTTTTGACCACATCAGGGCCGGTCACATACATATAGGATGTGCCTTCCACCATAAAGATGAAATCCGTGATCGCCGGAGAATAGACAGCACCGCCAGCACATGGCCCCATTACCAGTGAAATTTGCGGAATAACACCTGAGGCAGACGCGTTGCGTTGAAAGACTTCGGCATAGCCGCCAAGAGAGGCCACACCTTCCTGAATACGAGCGCCACCTGAATCATTGATGCCGATAACAGGCACACCGATTTTCATCGCTTGGTCCATCACCTTGCAAATTTTTTCAGCATGGGTTTCAGACAGTGAGCCGCCAAGAACAGTGAAATCTTGAGAAAATACAAAAACGTTACGGCCATGAATTTTACCATAACCAACCACCACGCCGTCACCCGGTACGGTGTTATCTTCCATGCCAAAATCATGGCAACGGTGTTCGACAAACATATCCCATTCTTCGAAACTGCCTTCATCAAGCAACAGGTCAATGCGTTCACGCGCGGTAAGCTTACCTTTGCCGTGCTGCGCATCAATACGGCGTTGCCCACCACCCTGACGCGCGCGGTTACGGCGCTCTTCGAGCTGTTCGATAATGTTTGTCATTATAACTCCCCCAAGATTTTACCCTAACAGCCTAAGATAGCTATGGGCGTCTTCAATTTGCCGACGATACGCATCAAGCCGCGATGCAGCATCTTCATCATAACCCCATTTTTCCTGCTGCCACAATTCATCTAAGAATGCCGCATTGATGATATCATCTAAAGGCTTATGGTCGCTAGCCGCAGCAAGACCAAGAATAAGTGAGCCAGATACCGTTACCAAGGTATGAAGGCCGGATAACGCAAAGTCATCATAAGCATTAACAGCATGACGTAAAGCCAGCTTCGTGGCATCTGTTTGATCACCGGGCATGATACCGCCAAAGACAGACAATTTAACGTCAAAAGTAGCCGCTGCCCAATCAATATATGGCTGCCAAATTTTATGTTGATGGTCCGCTAAGTGTTGCTCACGATCTTCGCGATAACACAGCATATCATTACCGCCATAGGCCGCTAGTTCATCCACCACGTTATCACGTTGGGTGGTAACACGATCAATCGCGGTAACTGCAAATTTATAGATAGGCATAGTGTCAGGTGCGATATGTTCAGCCTGTGCATCCCATTCCTCGCAGATCACCTTTGCCAACGCTTCAGAACGCACCGTGAAGAGTGTGCCATCAGGGGTTTTAACCGAACGGCCATCTAGCGTGATGCCAAAACCGCCATCATGGGCATTAATGGCGGTGGTTTTCCAAAAACGTTTTGCAGCAGGGGACGACAAATTAAACTTCCTCAAAGCAATCAAGATGAGCAGCTTTGGCCATCGCTTGACCAGCATCTAGCCCAAAAAACGTGAATATAGATTTTATATCATCCGGCAATGATGCCGTCACGGATTTACGTGGACCTTTACCCAAATCTAGGTGAATGGCGGCCGCATGAAGGCACAGCCTTGTGATTTCATCATTTGGGAACGCTTCGGCACCGCCATATTTACCATCTCCCAAGATAGGGCAGCCCAAATAAGCCATGTGAGCGCGCAATTGATGGGTGCGGCCCGTCAATGGGCGCATCGCAACAAGACTGACACGGCCAGCCATATGTTCGATTACACGGTATAAGGTGGTGGCAAATTGACCATCATCATCCACCACCATTTTTTCATGCCCTTTACCGCCTGCTTTCATCAACGGTGCCGTGATCTTACCAAGAGGGATTTTTGGCGTGCCTAGAATCAATGCGAGGTATGTTTTGTCATGGTCATGACGTTGGAACCCATTAGCAAGGTGACGTGAGGTGGCTAAATCAGTGCCAACCACAAGAAGACCAGATGTATCACGGTCCAAGCGGTGCACGAGCCGGCATTTTTCAAATTCGGGAAACGCATCAGCTAATGCACCATCAACATGATGCTTGGTGCCAGAGCCGCCTTGGGTCGCAAGGCCAGATGGTTTATTGAGCGCAAGCCAGCCTTTGCCTTTGACAATCAATGCATCTTGGACTGCGGCAACAGTTTTAGGGTCAGCATTGGATATTTTCTTTGGCCGTGGTGCAACATCAGGGGTGATGATTTTCTTTGGCATGGACACATCCATCCCTGTTTCAAGCCGAAAAGATGATTTCGCCTTAGCCCCATCAACCCGGATTACGCCGCCACGTAAAAGCTTTTCAATTCGTCCTTGATTAACATCAGGATGATGACGCCGAACAAAGCGATCAAGGCGAGTGCCATTATCACTTTCGGTAACGGTAAGGTTCATGAAATCCATGATATTATCCTGATGTAAAGACCTTTAAGAGTGATCAACTGGGAATTAATGACCGGCTAAAAGACTGCGGGTCATTAGCATTATCAACAAAAAAGCCGCAAGTGATAAAATTACTGAGCCAAAGATATACCCTATCCCTGTTGCGATTTCACCTTTTTCAATCAAGCTAACAGCATCTAATGAAAAGGACGAAAATGTGGTGAGTGCACCTAAAAACCCCACCATGATCAACCCACGGAGCGGTTCAGATAGCGTCATACCGAGGCCAATCAAGGCATAGCAACATCCCATCAGGCCAGCGCCCGCAATATTAACAAGCAATGTTGCTACAGGTTGAAAGCCAGGCCCCATCACCGCCGTTACGCCAAGTCCTGTTGCGTAGCGGCTGACGGCACCTAGCGCACCACCCAGCGCAATAAAAATAAACATCCACATGGTTTATGTTGTAACGCGCCCTGCCCCAAATATCCACCCTTCACGCATGGCATGAGCATGGTCTTCATCATGAATGGGGAAAATTTCCTGCGGCGAATGCAGATGACGTAAAGCGGCGGCAGCAATGATGGCATCCATATCATCATGGTCTGGCACATGGGCTGCGATATCAGTAGAGGGCGATGCATGAAAATGTGCAAGGCCTTGGTTTAATGCATCTAATGGTACAGATTTTTTGGCCGCATCTTTTACCCCTGCCATGGTGAAATAAAGGGCAGGAAAAATTTCCACCAAGGTGAGGCTGTCGTCATGAGGTTGCGGTGCAAGGTGATGAAAAGGCCATATCACTGCATCACGCTGAAGGTTGAGGTGATGAAGCATACGCATTCCTGCTAGGCTTCCTGTCCCTACACCAGCAGGACCAACACAGTTAAACGTGGGCGACGGGCTGCGGTTATTCATCCGTGCGGCCACCTCTTCGGTAAGGCGGCGGCGTGAGGCAAATAAATCCCCCTTGCCCCCACGGCCATCTTTGTTTTTAGGTGCGTTATAATAGCGCCGTAACTGTGGGTGCCCCCAAAGCCCACCACCATATAAATGATCTTGATCATGGTTTACTTCATCGATTAATCGCCAGAGTGCTTCAGGGTCTTTAGGCCCATCATGAAAGTCAGGGAAGTAACCGTCGTGACCAAAAGGATGCGCGAAGGCAAAATCAATTCCAGCTAAGATGCGGCGGCCTTTAGCTTTAAGATCTGTTAGGTAGGCAGAAACATCATTGCGTGACCAGCCATTAGGGTGCGGCGGGGTGATCAATGACGGGCAGTCATGCCCGGCAGATGCAACCGCCACTTGAATGCCGCGATGATATTGACCTTTTGCACCAGACCAATCGATACCAATAAAGAGATCAAACCGCGTCATTCGGCTATTTTCTCACGCCTGATTTTATCCCACCAATCAAGACGCTTTTTGATGTCACGTTCAAAGCCGCGCTCAACCGGCTGATAAAATGCCTGGCGCGGCATATCATCGGGGAAACAGTTTTGGCCAGAAAAACCTTCAGGTGTGTCATGATCGTAAACATAGCCATCACCATAACCGATATCTTTCATCAGCCCTGTTGGGGCGTTTAAGATATGTTTCGGCGGCATGAGTGAGCCTGTTTCCTTGGCCGCGCGCATGGCTGCCTTGAACGCCAAATATGCAGCATTTGATTTCGGCGCAGTAGCCAAATATAGCGTAAGCGCAGCGACGGCTAGCTCACCTTCTGGGGTGCCAAGACGTTCATAGCTATGCCATGCTGAAATCGCATGGTTTAGCGCTTCAGGTTCAGCAAGGCCAATATCTTCGGAGGCAAAGCGCACCAAACGGCGCAAGATATATCGCGGATCTTCACCCCCCACAAACATCCGCGCCAACCAATAAAGCGCGGCATCAGCATCAGATGAGCGCAATGATTTATGAAGGGCAGACATCAGGTTGTAATGTTGATCCCCAGCACGGTCAAAATTCATGGCACGCTGAGATAGGATTTGTGTCAGCATCTCAGATGTGAGGATAGCTGCATCATCCTGATCTGATTGCTGCGCCATTACAGTTTCAACCATATTCAGCAAATAACGGCCATCACCATCTGCCATCGCCTTCATCATACGGCGGGCATCTTCATCAAGGTTAAGGTGCTGGCTGGTGGCGGTTTCTGCACGTGTTATCATCTGTTCAAGGGCGGTGTCATCAAGGCGGTTCAGCACCATGACCTGACAGCGTGACAATAGGGCAGCGTTGAGGGCAAAGCTCGGGTTTTCTGTAGTTGCGCCAACAAGAACAACACGGCCATCTTCGACATGCGGCAGCAGCCCATCTTGCTGAGCTTTATTAAAGCGGTGGACTTCATCAACAAAGAGAAGGCTGCCTTGCCCTGTCAGGGCACGTTCATCAGCCCGGGCAAAGACTTTACGCAAGTCTGCCACACCGTCAAACACAGCTGATACAGGTTCAAACGCCAAGCCAGCCTGCGCCGCCAGCAGGCGTGCAATGGTGGTCTTTCCTGTGCCTGGCGGCCCCCAGAGTATGATAGATGGCATCATGTTACCAGCGCTGGCCGCATCAACCATGCGGCGAAGCTTACCATCATTTCCTAAGAGATGATCTTGACCCATCACATCGTCAAGACGTAAAGGGCGTAAGCGCTCGGCCAGCGGTTTTTGACGCTGTGTTTCAAACAAACTAGACATGAATATATTATCGCCTATGTCTTGGGTTGCCGCTACTCCGATTTTATCGTTTTTTAGTTTTCCTGAAATCAAGCATGAAAAAAGGGCCGTTCGCACGGCCCCTATTCAATATTAGTCATGCGCTAGACGTTAAGCAGCGCTTTCTTCAACCGGTGTATCATCTTCCATGACTGGACCTGAATCCTGACCACGTGCATCTTCATCACGGTCAACAAGTTCGATCACGGCCATTGCAGCGGCATCACCATAACGGAAGCCTGCCTTGATGATGCGGCTATAGCCACCCTGACGTTCGGCATAACGTTCAGCCAACACATCAAAAAGCTTGGTTACCATGTCATTGTCACGCAGACGGGCAAACGCCTGACGACGTGCATGAAGGTCACCGCGCTTACCAAGTGTGATCAAACGCTCTACAACAGGGCGTAGTTCACGTGCTTTAGCAAGTGTGGTCACGATCTGCTCATGCTTAATTAGAGCTTGTGACATGTTACGGAACAGCATCTGACGATGTTGTGAGGTGCGGTTCAGTTTACGACCGGACATACGGTGGCGCATCTTAAGTCTCCTATACTCGCGCTTGACGTTTCAGGTGCCTAGAAAGGCTCGTCAATGCGCTTAACCATTTCTTCAATGTTCTCAGGTGGCCAGTTTGGCACATCCATTCCAAGCTCAAGCGTCATGGAACGAAGCACTTCTTTAATCTCATTCAGAGATTTACGACCAAAATTCGGGGTCCGCAGCATTTCAGGTTCTGTCTTCTGAACAAGGTCACCGATATACACGATGTTGTCGTTCTTTAGGCAGTTTGCTGAACGAACAGATAGTTCAAGTTCATCAACCTTCTTAAGAAGATTACGGTTGAACGGAATGTCATCTGGCTCTTCTGCTTTGACTGATGATGAAGGCTCTTCAAAGTTGATCATCGGCTGCAGTTGGTCCTGCATGATACGTGCTGCAAAGGCAACCGCATCTTCTGGCATAATCGAGCCATCTGTTTCGAGCGAAAGCAGAAGTTTATCAAAATCTGTACGCTGGCCGACGCGTGTGTTTTCAACCTTGTAGGCTACCTGACGGATTGGTGAGAAAATCGCATCAATAGAGATCAGACCAATTGGGCTGTCTTCTGAGCGATTTGCACTCGCTGGCACGTAACCTGAACCTGTTTCAACAGTAAGTTCAGCATTTAGTTCAGCACCATCATCAAGTGTGCAGATAACATGATCTGGATTCATGACCTCAACACCGGTTACTTCGGTGATCATGCCTGCGGTAACAGTACAAGGACCTTGAGCCGCCAAGCGAACACGCTTTGGGCCTTCAACCGTCATTTTGATAGCAACGCCTTTGAGGTTCAGCACCAAGTCAGTGACGTCTTCACGAACACCTGGTACTGATGAGAATTCATGCAGCACACCTTGGATTTGAATAGATGTGATGGCAGCACCCTGTAGTGATGACAGGAGAACACGGCGAAGCGCGTTACCAACTGTCACACCAAAACCACGCTCAAACGGCTCAACAGTAATTGTAGCCTTATTCGGGTAATCTTCGTCAGACTTTACCGTCTTATTTTCGGGCTTTTTGAGTTCTTGCCAGTTCTTTTCAATCATGGCGATTTCCCTTCAGGTTATTTCAATTCCAGCACCACGAACATGATGCCAGTTGCAGCAGCCTGCCTTGGGGCATTACACCCGTGGGCATTACACCCGGCGGCGCTTGCGTGGACGACAGCCATTATGCGGGATCGGTGTAACATCACGAATTGAGGTGATATTAAACCCAACCGCCTGTAACGCGCGAAGCGCAGATTCGCGACCTGTACCCGGACCACGGACTTGTACGTCTATCGTCTTCATACCATGTTCAATGGCTTTTTTACCTGCATCTTCAGCTGCTAGCTGAGCGGCATAAGGTGTCGACTTACGCGAACCTTTAAAGCCCATACCACCAGCTGATGACCAAGAAATTGTATTTCCCTGAACGTCTGTAATAGTAATTTTGGTGTTGTTAAAGGACGCGTTAACGTGAGCCACACCATTGCTGATGTTTTTCTTCTCGCGGCGACGAACTCGTGCTTGTGAAGGCTGTTTTGCCATAAATGCTCTCCTAACCTAAGGGTTATTTCTTCTTGCCGGCGATGGCCTTGGCAGGACCCTTACGCGTGCGGGCGTTAGTGCTTGTACGCTGACCACGTACAGGAAGATTGCGGCGATGACGAAGGCCACGCAGACAACCAAGATCGAGGTAACGTTTTATAGCCATTGATGTCTGACGGCGTAGATCACCTTCAACCAGATGGTCCTGATCGATGATGTCACGAATACGTGTCAGTTCATCTTCTGTAAGATCATTTACACGGCGTTCATCAGTAAGACCTGCTTGTGAACAAATCTTATTAGCCGAAGTATGACCAATACCATGAATATATGTTAGAGCGATTTTCACTCTTTTCTTAGTCGGTATATTGACACCAGCGATACGAGCCACTGCCCTCTCCTTTATTATAAAGACCTTGCCGATCCACGTTATTCACATCTACTTGGTCGTAATGACCCTTCAAAGCAAGATGCGAATTATAATGCGTGCCCAGTTACAGTCAACCAGTCAGTTTACTGACCTCCAAGAATTTCATCAATTGCTGTTGATACGCTTTCAATCGATTGCATACCATCAACAACGCTTATATTCCCTTTAGCACCATAGTACGGCAAAATTGGCGCTGTACTTTCATGGTAGACTTCAAGGCGTTTTTTCAATACGTCGGCGTTATCATCACTGCGTGCGCCGCCGGTTTCCTTTGCACGATTTTCAATGCGTGCAAAAAGTGCGTCTTCATCGACACGCATCTCAATGACATGATCAATGCCAAGGTTTAATTCAGACATCATCGCATCAAGACCTTCAGCCTGTGCGACCGTGCGTGGAAAACCATCAAGTATTACGCCATTAGCGCAATCATCGCTCATCAAGCGTTCACGGATCATGCCCAAGATAATGTCATCAGCAACAAGATCACCAGCATCCATGATCGCTTTGGCTTTGAGACCAAGTTCTGTGCCATTCGCGATCGCTGAACGAAGCATATCACCAGTAGATAGCTGCACCATGCCGCGATCATTTACGATCTTTTCTGCCTGTGTGCCCTTACCAGCACCTGGAGGGCCAAGAAGAATTATATTCATCGTCTTTTACCTCTTAGGTTAGCTTTGCGGACAAGGCCTTCATATTGGTGGGCCATCATATGTGACTGAACTTGTGTCACGGTATCCAATGTTACCGTCACCACGATCAGAAGACTGGTTCCACCAAAATAGAACGGTACAGAATACTGACTGATCAGCAATTCTGGCAAAATACAAACAGCCGATAGGTAAATTGCACCAAGTACGGTTAGACGTGTCAGCACATAATCCAGATAATCTGCTGTGGGCTGCCCTGGACGAATGCCAGGCACATACCCGCCATAACGGCGCAGGTTATCTGACGTTTCTTCAGGGTTAAACACAATCGCTGTGTAGAAAAACGCGAAGAAGACGATCAACCCGATATATGTCAACAGATATAGTGGCTGACCACGGCCAAGCATTGCGTTTAGGGCAACAAGCCAATCAGCACCGCCGTCACCACCTGAAGACAGGTTGATGATAGAGACCGGCATCAACAAGAGTGATGATGCAAAGATTGGCGGGATAACACCCGGGACATTAATTTTAAGCGGCAGGTGTGAAGATTCGCCACCAAACATCTTATTGCCCATCTGGCGTTTCGGGTACTGAATAAGAATTTTGCGCAGTGAGCGTTCGATAAACACGATTAGCGCAATCACCGCAATAGCCATGACCATGAAGAACATGATCAAGAGTGGGGATAATGCACCAGTGCGGCCTAATTCGAATGTTCCAGCAATAGCAACTGGAAGGTTCGCCACGATACCAGAGAAGATGATAAGCGAGATCCCGTTACCAACACCGCGGGCGGTGATCTGTTCACCAAGCCACATCAGGAAGAGTGTACCACCAAGCAGTGTAACAACTGTCGTCACACGGAAGAACATACCAGGGTCAATCACCACACCTTGTGCAGCCTCAAGACCAACAGAAATGCCATAACCCTGCACCGTTGCCAAGAGTACCGTCAGGTAACGCGTATATTGGTTAATTTGCTTTCGGCCAGCTTCACCATCTTTTTTCAATGCTTCTAGTGATGGCACAATCGCCGTCATCAGCTGCATGATAATAGACGCCGTAATATACGGCATGATGGTCAATGCAAAAATTGTCATCCGTCCCAATGAACCACCACTGAACATGTCAAACATGCCCAGAATGCCGCTGGAATTACGGTTAAAGATTTCTGCAAGTGCGGTCGGGTCAATACCAGGGACAGGAATATATGTCCCGAGGCGATAGACGATCAATGCACCAAGCGTGAAAAGAAGGCGTTGTTGCAGTTCTGTTGCTTTGGAAAATGCTCCAATGCCCATACCTGGCGCCGACTTTTCTGGTGAACGTGCCATGATTATTCGCTGTCCTTAGCTTTAGCGGCGACAGTCACGCTGCCCCCTGCCTTTTCAACGGCAGCGATAGCAGCAGCTGATGCACCGGCAACTTCGATGTTTAGCTTTGCTGAAAGTTCACCATTTGCGAGCAGACGAATACCGTCTTTAGGCTTTGTGACAAGACCAGCGGCTTGAAGTGCTGCTGTATCAATTGCCTTTTTCGCATCAAGCTTCTTGTCATCAATGGCGGCCTGAAGCGCACCAACGTTAATCACAACATATTGCTTACGGAAGATGTTTTTAAAGCCACGCTTTGGCAGGCGGCGGTGGATAGGCATCTGCCCACCTTCAAAGCCGTAGATAGATACGCCTGAACGTGCCTTTTGACCCTTGTGACCTGAACCAGATGTCTTACCTGTTCCAGATCCGATACCACGACCGACACGTTTGCGGTTGGCGCGGGCACCTTCGTTATCTCTAATTTCATTGAGTTTCATTTTACTACTCCGATAAGAACGACGGGCGCTCGTTTACTCGCCTTCGACACGGACAAGATGTGCAACCTTGTCAATCATGCCGCGAACTGATGCGGTGTCTTCGAGTTCCCGTGTCCGGCCCATTTTGTTTAGACCAAGACCGATCAGAGTTGCCCGCTGGTCACTTTTGCGACCAATAGGGCTGCCGGTTTGGGTCACTCGCACTGTTGCTTTCGCTGCCATACCATTATCCTCAATTAGCTAGCGGCTTCTTCAGCCTTGTTATCAGCATCATCACGCTTAGTGCCTAGGATATCTGCAACACGCTTACCGCGCTTTGCAGCGACTGAACGTGGAGCTTGAATGCTAGACAGGGCAGCAAATGTTGCCTTAATCATGTTATGTGGGTTTGAGGTACCGATAGACTTTGCCACGATATCCTGAATACCCAGTGTTTCAAATACTGCACGCATTGGACCACCAGCAATGATACCAGTACCAGCAGGTGCCGCACGCAATACCACGTGACCAGCGCCGTAATGGCCTTCGATATCATGATGCAGTGTACGCCCATCACGAAGTGGAACACGGATCATGTTGCGCTTAGCAGCTTCTGTTGCTTTGCGGATAGCTTCCGGCACTTCACGTGCTTTACCTGCACCAAAGCCAACACGGCCCTTCGCATCACCAACAACCACTAGGGCTGCAAAACCGAAACGGCGACCACCCTTAACAACTTTAGCAACACGGTTAATACCGACGAGCTTATCAATCAGTTCTGGTTCTTCACGCTGATTGTCGCGATTTTGTCTGTCTTGACGAGCCATGAAGACCTCCTAGAATTTCAGACCAGCTTCACGTGCGGCATCAGCCAAAGCACGGACGCGGCCATGATAAATGTAACCACCACGATCAAAGACAACAGTTTCGATGCCCTCTTTCTTGGCACGTTCTGCTACGAGAGTACCAATCATGGTTGCGGCTTCAACATTACCACCCGACTTAACCTTATCACGGACATCTTTGTCCAAGGTTGAGGCAGATACGAGTGTTACGCCATTGTTATCGTCAATTACTTGCGCATAGATGTTCTTTGACGAACGATGCACAGAAAGACGGAGCTTGCCACCAGCAGCTTTTGCGAGTGCGGCACGATTGCGCTTGCGACGGCGGATAAAGAGTTCTTTTGACGAAATCATCTGGTCCTCTACTTCTTCTTGCCTTCTTTACGCAGGATCTGCTCACCTTCATAACGTACGCCTTTGCCTTTATATGGCTCAGGTGGACGCTTAGCACGAACTTCCGACGCAAACTGACCCAGGACTTCCTTGTTATAAGAAGAAAGATTAACCTGAGTATTGTTTTCTACACTGCATTTAACTTCGGCTGGAATTTCCATTTCAACCGGATGGCTGTAACCGAGATTCAATGCAAGCTTGTTGCCTTGTACAGCAGCACGATAACCAACACCATGGATGGTTAGGTTTTTAGTGAACCCTGTGGATACACCAACAACCATGTTATTGACCACCGCACGTGCGGTACCCCAAAGGGAACGGGCCTTAACATTTGTGCCGAGTGGCTTAACAACCGCTTCTTCATCACCGATGACCAATTCGACCATTGGTGGAAGAGCTTTTGAAAGCTCACCATTGCTGCCTTTGGCAGATACGATACCATCAGCAAGGCTAAGGGTTACGCCTGAAGGGATTTTAATTGGGCTTTGGCCTACACGTGACATCAACGCCTCCCCTAGAATACGTGGCAGAGGATTTCCCCGCCAACCTTAGCTTCACGGGCTTCAAGGTCAGACATGACGCCACGTGGTGTTGAAAGAATAGAAATACCTAGTCCGTTATAGACACGGGACAGGTCCTTGATCTTTGAATATACACGGCGACCCGGACGAGACACACGGTGGATTTCAGAGATAACAGGAAGCCCATCATGGTACTTCAGTTGAATATGCAGCTCAGAAATACCTGGACGGACTTCTACGCTGGAATAATCGCGGATATAACCTTCACGCTTCAGCACGTCGAGAACGTTGCTGCGGAAACGTGAAGAAGGGCTTGCTACTACATCCTTACGGGCAGATTGACCGTTACGGATGCGTGTCAGCATATCACCAAGAGGATCACTCATAGTCATTTTTATTACTCCTCCCTACTACCAGCTTGACTTAACAATACCAGGGGCCTGACCGAATGAAGCCAGATCACGCAGGGCGATACGGGACATGCCCAGTTTACGATAGTAACCACGTGGACGACCAGTAACCTGACAACGGTTACGCAGACGAATCTTTGCTGTGTTACGTGGCATTTCAGCCAATTTCATGTTTGCTGCGAAGCGTTCTTCGATCGGAAGTGACCGATCCATTACGATAGCCTTAAGGCGAGCACGACGAGCCGCACCATTGCTGACCTTCTTCGCACGCTTGAGGTTTTTGTCGATAGCGCTTTTTTTAGCCATTACTTTATCCTCTACCTTAGCTTGTGAATGGGAATTGCATGTTTTTGAGAAGCTCACGAGCTTCTTCATCGGACTTAGCAGATGTCACAACAATGATGTCCATACCGCGAACGGCATCAACCTTGTCGTAATCTACTTCCTGGAACACGATCTGTTCTTTAAGGCCCATGGCATAGTTACCACGACCGTCAAAGCTTTTCGGGTTTAGCCCACGGAAATCACGAACACGTGGCAGGGCAACGTTGACCAGACGATCAAGGAATTCATACATGCGTTCACGGCGAAGGGTCACTTTACAACCCACTGGCATGCCTTCACGCAATTTGAATGATGCCACCGCTTTTTTAGCATGTGTGATCACTGGCTTCTGGCCTGTAATGGCGGAAAGTTCCTGAGCAGCCGCATCAACTTTCTTTGAGTCCTTGACGCCTTCGCCAACACCCATATTGATTACGATTTTCTCAACCTTTGGCACTTCCATATCATTGGAATAGCCAAACTTTTCCATCATTGCTGGTCGAACAGCCGTCGAATAATGTTCTTCTAGACGCGTTTTCATCTCAGCTTCCTCTGTTAGCCGATTGCCTTGCCAGAACGGCGTGCAATACGGGTTTTGTTCCCATCTTTGTCGATATCAATCCCAATACGGGTAGCTTTGCCACCTTCTGGGTCGATATGTGCGACATTTGAGATATGAAGAGGTGCTTCTTTTTGCTCGATCCCACCAGGACCTGCTTGTGAAGCACGTACATGTTTAGACACCATGTTCACGCCCTGTACGAGGACACGATCATCGGCACGTTGGACTTCGATCACTTCACCGGTTTTACCCTTCTCGCGACCTGTGATCACGACGACCTGATCACCTTTTTTGATCTTAAACTTCTTGGCCATTACAGCACCTCCGGTGCAAGCGAAACAATCTTCATAAAGTTACGAGAACGCAATTCACGAGTTACCGGGCCGAAAATACGGGTGCCAATAGGCTCGTTAGCAGCATTAATCAATACGGCTGCGTTACCATCGAAACGAATTACTGTGCCATCAGGGCGCTTAATTTCACTGGCGGTGCGCACGATAACGGCACGATGGACGTCACCTTTTTTCACACGACCGCGTGGAATAGCTTCTTTGATGGACACAACAATAATGTCACCAACACCGGCAACTTTACGGCCACTACCACCAAGCACCTTGATGCACTGAACACGGCGGGCGCCGGAGTTATCAGCTACATCGAGATTTGACTGCATCTGGATCATAATGAACTCTCCTGAACGACCTTAGTTGGCGTCATCATAAATGACGTTATATGATTTCGACTTTGAAATTGGCGGGCATTCTTGAATGCGAACACGGTCACCAATTTTGAAGCGGTTTTCAGCATCATGTGCAGAAAACTTCTTCGACTTCGAAATAAACTTTTTGTACAGCGGGTGCATGATGCGACGCTCGACCTTTACGACGATAGTCTTATCACCTTTATCACTGACAACGATACCTTGAAGGATACGCTTTGGCATATTCTCTTACTCCTTAGGCGCTTGCTTTGTCAGCAGATGCTGACTGAGCGAGGACCGTTTTAACGCGGGCGATTTCGCGACGAACAAGGCGCATGCGAGCTGGATTTTCCAGCTGACCAGTTGCCCCTTGGAAACGGAGGTTATAAGCCTCTTTCTTCAAGCTAACGAGCTGTGCTTTCAACTCATCAGGTGTCTTCGCGCGAAGATCTTGTGCTTTGACTTGTGCCATTAAACTTTCTCCTATTCACCTAGTCGGCGAACAACACGTGTGTCCAGCGGCAGCTTGGCAGAAGCAAGTTTTAATGCTTCTGTCGCAAGGTCAGCGGCGACACCGTCGATTTCAAACATGATGCGGCCTGGCTTGACACGAGCTACCCAAAATTCTGGGTTACCCTTACCTTTACCCATACGGACTTCCGCAGGCTTAGATGATACAGGAACATCCGGGAAAATACGGATCCAAACTCGGCCAGCACGACGCAAGTGACGTGTGATTGCACGACGCGCAGCTTCAATCTGACGCGCAGTCACACGAGCTGGTGACGTTGCCTTCAGACCAAATGCGCCGAAGTTCAGCTGAGTTCCACCTTTAGCATTACCGTGAATACGGCCTTTATGCGCTTTGCGGAATTTGGTGCGTTTTGGTTGCAGCATAACTCAATACCTCATTAAGACGCGTTGCGCGGTGCAGGTGATGACTGCTGTTCCGCAAGACGCTTATCCTGTGCCATTGGATCCTGGACGAGTACTTCACCTTTGAAGACCCAGACCTTGATGCCGCAAGCACCATAAGTTGTGTGGGCGGTTGCTTCACCGTAATCCACTTCAGCACGCAATGTGTGAAGTGGCACACGACCTTCGCGGTACCATTCAGTACGCGCGATTTCAGCACCACCAAGACGACCGGCACAATTGATCCGGACACCAAGGGCACCAAGGCGCATGGCAGATTGTACCGCACGCTTCATAGCACGGCGGAATGCAACACGACGTTCTAGCTGCTGAGCAATAGACTCAGCGACAAGCTTGGCATCAATTTCAGGCTTGCGCACTTCAACAATATTCAAGCTAACTTCAGAACCGATACGCTTGGTTAGATCAAGACGAAGCGCTTCAATATCAGCACCCTTCTTACCAATGATCAACCCAGGGCGACCAGCATAGATAGTGATACGTGCACGGCCAGCTGGACGTTCAATCACCACGCGGCTGATGGCAGCGGCCTTGAGGCGGTCCATCAGGTGTTCGCGAAGTTCACGATCCTGATGAAGCAATGTCGCGTAGTTGCGATCTGCGTACCAGCGTGAATCCCATGTACGGTTAATGCCGAGGCGGATACCAATTGGCTTAATTTTCTGACCCATTATGCGTCCCCTTTTTCAGCAACAACGATAGTAAGGTGTGAATACGGCTTAAGAATGCGAGCACCGCGACCACGTGCACGTGCACGGAAACGCTTCATCACTAACCCCTTACCAACATGTGCTTCCTGAACAACCAGGTTATCCACATCAAGTGAATGGTTGTTTTCAGCATTGGCAATTGCAGACTGCAGTGCCTTTCTTACGTCAATCGCAATGCGGCGACGTGAGAATGACAATGTGGCAAGAGCCTTATCAGCTTTTTGACCACGGATCAGTCCTGCGACTTCATTTAGTTTTTGTGGGCTGACACGAAGGTTGCGTACAACTGCACGTGCTTCGTTATCTGCCAGGCTACGAGGTTTTGCTTGCTTACCCATGACCAGCCCCTATCGCTTAGATTTTTTATCTGCAGCGTGACCATAGTAGGTACGAGTTGGTGCAAATTCACCAAACTTATGCCCAACCATATCCTCAGTCACATTGACAGGAATGAACTTATTGCCGTTGTGGACACCAAATGTTAGGCCCACGAATTGCGGCATGATCGTCGAACGACGTGACCAAGTCTTAATCACATCACTGCGTCCGCTATCGCGGGCCACATCGGCTTTCTTTAAGAGGTACCCATCAACAAATGGGCCTTTCCAAACAGAACGTGCCATTACCTTAAGATCCTTTACGGCTTACGACGGCGCACAATGAGGCGATCCGTCTTCTTGTTATTGCGAGTGCGCTTACCCTTGGTTGGCTTACCCCAAGGCGTCACTGGGTGACGACCACCTGAAGTCTTACCTTCACCACCACCATGTGGGTGATCAATCGGGTTCATCGCAACACCGCGAACGTTAGGACGACGGCCCAGCCAACGGCTGCGGCCAGCTTTACCCAGCTTGATGTTCTGCTGGTCAGAGTTTGAGACAGCACCGATTGTGGCCATGCACTCAGAACGTACCATGCGAACTTCACCAGAAGCCAGGCGAAGAATTGAATAAGACTGATCACGGCCGATCAGCTGAACATATGTACCAGCAGAACGTGCAATCTGACCACCTTTACCGGCTTTTAATTCAACATTGTGAATAATTGTACCGACAGGAATTGAGCTTAGTGGCAACGCATTACCAGGCTTAATGTCAGCCTTAGTAGATGAGATCACCTTATCACCAGCTGCAAGACGCTGCGGGGCGAGGATGTATGACTGCTCACCATCTTCATAAGTGATTAGCGCAATAAATGCCGTACGGTTTGGATCATATTCAATACGATCAACAGTAGCCATCACATCTGTCTTACGACGCTTGAAGTCTACCATACGATACTTACGCTTATGGCCACCACCTTTTTGCCAGGCAGTAATATGACCAGAATTGTTACGGCCACCTGACTTTGTAAGACCTTCAGTAAGTGTCTTTACAGGCTTACCTTTGTACAGACCTGAACGGTCAACAGTCACAAGACCACGTTGACCAGGTGAGGTCGGATTATACTTTTTCAACGCCATGGGGCTAGACTCCCTGCATCAGATCGACGCTTTGGCCTTCTGCCAAAGTGACGATTGCTTTTTTCTGATCCTTACGGCGACCTTTGATGCCACGGAACATCTTTGTCTTACCTTTAAGGATGGAGGTGTTCACCGCATCAACCTTGACCTTGTATAGCAACTCAACAGCAGCTTTGATCTCAGGCTTGGTTGCTTCTACTGGAACAACAAAACCAATCTGGTTGTTTTCTGAAAGCATTGTAGCTTTTTCGGTGATGATCGGACGCAAGATGGTATCGAAAGCTTTTGCTTCGTCCATTTGTGTCACTGTTTTTTGACGAGGACGGATGCTCATTTCAGGCGCTCCTCAAGATGGGCCGCGCTGTCTTTGGTCAATACCAAAACATCACGACGCAGGATATCATAAACATTGGCGCCAGCTTGTGGCATGACATCAACAAGTGGAATATTGTTGGCTGCACGCTGGAAACCCTGATCAAGTTCGGCACCGCCGATGATCAATGCATTTTCAAGGCCCATTTTAGCAAGCTTACCTTTTAGGGAAGCTGTTTTGCCGTCAGACTTGAGTTCATCAACGATGATCAATTTACCATCGCGTGCCTTAGCAGATAGTGCAGATTTAAGGCCGAGTGCACGGACTTTCTTTTGCAAGCTGAACCCATGATCACGGACAACTGGACCATGCGCAACACCACCACCACGGAAGATGTTTGATGATGCAGCACCGTGACGAGCGTTACCTGTGCCCTTCTGGCGATAAAGCTTGGCACCTGTGCGGGCAATTTCAGAGCGGATCTGAACTTTATGTGTACCTGCACGACGCTTAGCCAGCTGCCAGTTGACCACGCGGGCCATGATGTCAGCACGTGGCTCAATACCGAACACGGTATCAGCAAGTGTTACATCACCAGCGGCTTTATTGTCGAGCGTTTTGACGGAAATTTTCATCGGTCTTACTCGCCTTTCTCTTCATCACTAGCACCCGTATCAGCAGGAGCTTCGTCCTGAGGGGCGGCAGCATCGTCAGCCGCAGCTTCAACAGCTGGAGCTTCGTCTGCAACTTGATCTTCGGCTGGCGCCTCTTCTGCTACAGGTGCTTCTTCTGCAACAAAATCTGACAGCAGGCCAGCTGGGAATGGTGCATCTTCAGGACGTATAGCTTTTAGCGCATCACTGATAAGGACATAACCACCCTTTGAGCCAGGAACAGCACCGCGAATAAGGATAAGACCTTCTTCTGCGTCTGTTGCAACAACTTCTAAGTTTTGAGTTGTTACACGATCAGCACCCATGTGACCGGCCATCTTCTTACCTTTGAAGACCTTACCCGGATCCTGGTTTTGACCAGTTGAACCATGTGAACGGTGTGAAATTGATACACCGTGTGATGCCCGCAAACCACCAAAGTTGTGACGCTTCATCGCACCGGCAAAACCTTTACCCTGTGAGATGCCGACAACATCAACTTTTTGACCGCTGACATAATGGTTCGCACCAATGGTGGCACCAACTTCAATCATCGCATCTTCAGATACGCGAAACTCAGCAAGCTTGGCTTTTGGTTCAACACCGGCTTTTGCAAACTGACCACGCTGGGCCTTTGTTACATTTTTAACCTTACGTGAACCAACACCAATCTGAAGAGCAGTGTAGCCATCTTTTTCATTCGTACGAGCTGAGGTGACTTGGCAGTTTTCCATCTGTAGGACGGTCACA
>CBFIAO010000011.1:0-36189 GCA_965660595.1 Puniceispirillales bacterium (SeqCode)
GAGGTAGTGGCAACATTTGGGCTGCTGATGACTATTCTGATGGGGGTGCGGTATCGGCCTGACGCTGTGCCTGCCATGGTAGGGTTTTACATCACCGCGGCCTATTGGTTCACGTCATCAACAAGTTTTGCCAATCCAGCCGTTGCGATTGCCCGCAGTTTTACCGATAGTTTTTCCGGTATCCATTACAGCGATACCGGGCCATTTATCATCGCCCAGATCATCGGGGCGTTTTTAGCACTTTGGGTCTATCGCATTATCACCAGATAGCCGTGGGCGGGGTTAAGTATCAGCCTGCACACGTGCAGAAAGCTGGTCGGCGGTTTCCACCCGTTCAGAATAACGGTCCACCAGATAGTCGCGATGGTGGCGTGTTAAGAGCGTGAATTTGTAGAGTTCTTCCATCACGTCAACAATGCGGTTGTAGTAAGATGATGGGCGCATTCGGCCATCTTCGCCAAATTCATTAAACGCCTTGGCGACAGAAGATTGGTTCGGGATGGTCAATAGACGCATCCAGCGGCCCAAGATACGCAATTGATTAACAGCATTGAAACTTTGACTGCCGCCAGAGACCTGCATCACCGCCAAGGTTTTGCCTTGGGTGGGGCGCACACTGCCAATGGATAACGGTATCCAGTCAATCTGAGTTTTCATGATGCCCGTCATGGCGCCATGACGTTCAGGTGATGACCAGACCATGCCATCGCACCATGTGACAAGGTCACGTAATTCTGCGACTTTGGGGTGGGTTGCATCCGCGCCATCATCAGGCAGGGGAAGTCCTGACGGGTTAAAGAATTTTACCTCACCCCCCAGATGTTCCAAGATACGGCCAGCTTCTTCGGCAGAAAAGCGTGAGAAGGACCGTTCACGGAGTGAGCCATATAGCATCAAGAATTTTGGTGGTGGGCCATCAACATTAGGGGCTAATGCATCCGTGTCAGGTTGTGGAAGAAGATCAGGGGTGAAAAGGTCAGTCATGTTAATGCCCATATTTGGTTGGGGAATATGATTAATGTAAGCGCGTGTTTGATAATTACAAATCTATGCCGCAACTATTGTCAGGGCGATTGACCTATGGGTAAGGTGAGTTGAGGAGATTTGACCATGGACACGACACCGACAACAACAAAAGCACTAGATGATTTGATTGTGTCATTAAAAGACGCATCACGACGTGACGATGCCATCAAGCACGTACGAGCATTATTATGTGATTTTGTTGCCGACCCTGCAAAGACCATCCGTGACATGCCAGTTTATGAAGAAGATGACGTGATTTTATTTGAAGATGATCACGTGTCGATTTGGTATTGCCGGTTCCAGCCTGGGATGGTGGTACCGCCACATGACCACCAAATGTCTGCGACTATTGCCGTGTATGACGGTATTGAACGCAATGATTTTTATAAACGCGATGATGATGGGACATTGTCAATGTCACATGAGCTGGACCTTGGGCCGAGCGAGGTGGTGCAGATCGCGCCAGATGAGATACATGGCGTGGGCTGCACGAGTGAGGTGCCGAGCCAAGCCATCCATGTCTATTTAGGCAAGCTGACAGATGTCGACCGTTCATTATTTGATATTGCAGGCGGTATGGTCATGCCATTTACCGATGACAATTACGCCAAACTAACTGCACCAGAATAACAGCATCAGAATAACAGCATCAGAATAATGGGGCCAATTATGACATTATACGCGGGCGATCACCATGGCACAGCCCTGCCCGACGCCAACGCACATGGTGGTTAGTGCATAAGTACCGCCATGACGGGTTAATTCTTCGGTAGCTGAAAGAACAAGGCGCGCGCCTGACATGCCCAAAGGATGACCAAGCGCAATCGCCCCACCATTTGGGTTAACGCGTGGGTCATCATCCGCAAGCCCCCATTCACGCATTGACGCAAGGCCTTGGGCGGCAAAAGCTTCGTTAAGCTCGATCACCGCCAAGTCATCAAAACTGATGCCAGCCTGCGCCAAGGCTTTGTTAGATGACGGCACAGGCCCCATGCCCATAATCGCAGGTTCAACCCCAGCAGATGCGGCCGTGATGATACGTGCACGCGGCGTCAGGTTATGTGCGCGGATGGCAGCTTCGGTGGCAAGAATAATAGCGGCCGCGCCATCATTAACGCCAGAAGCATTGCCAGCGGTAACCGTGCCATTTTCACGGAACGGCGTTGGCAATTTGGCCAATTGTTCTAGGCTAGTGGATGGACGAGGGTGTTCGTCTTGGTCCACAACAATATCATCACCTTTACGCTGCGGGATCACCACTGGGGTGATTTCAGCCGCCAAGCGTCCTGATGCCATGGCAGCCCCTGCCTTTTGTTGAGAGCGATGGGCAAAGGCATCTTGGTCCACGCGTGAGACATGATATCGTTCAGCAACGTTTTCAGCCGTTTCAGGCATGGAATCCGTGCCATAAAGTTGATGCATTTTTTTATTTACAAAACGCCATCCGATAGTGGTGTCATATATTTCAGCACGGCGTGAAAAAGCGGTATCTGCCTTGGGCATCACCATTGGGGCGCGTGACATGCTTTCCGCACCGCCCGCGATTACCATTTCTGCCTGACCAGATGCGATCATCCGCATGCCAGTCGCAATAGCATCCATGCCAGACGCGCAAAGGCGGTTCACCGTCATGCCCGGCACTGAGGGCGGCAGTCCAGCAAGCAAGGCCGCCATACGGCCAATATTACGGTTATCTTCACCTGCCTGATTAGCCGCACCAAGGATAACTTCATCCACCGCCGCGGGATCAAGTCCGGGGTTACGGTCCAGCAATGTCTTAATAGGTAATGCCGCAAGGTCATCAGCCCGAACAGACGATAATGCACCGCCAAAACGGCCAATTGGTGTGCGTGCTGCATCACAGATAAAGACTTCAGTCATCGTATGTCCTCTAACGTTTACAGGTAACGTTTATGGCTAATATTCAATACATCATTAAGATTACCCAGCACAGATAGCCACCGCAAGCCCTGTTCGCGTGTTATGGTAAGAATTATTGACCGCTTGGCCGGAATATTATTAAGCTGATGTTATGAGTGATAAAATGATCCAAGACGTTGATATTCGTGATGATGATTTACGGAATTTCGATTTAAGGGCCGTGCCTGATGCATACCTGAACAATCCTTATGAATTCCTAGCCAAGTTACGGGCAGCAAGCCCTGTGTACCGTAACCCTGATGACAGTTATGTGCTGACGCGGTATGAAGATATGGAAGCGATTTACCGCGACCCTAGCCGCTGGCGGTCAGGCAAGAAAAAAGCCTTTGCCCAAAAATTCGGGGCAACCCCATTGTTTGAGCATCACACCACCAGTGTTGTTTTTAGTGACCCACCTGACCATACGCGGATCAGGAAATTATTCCAATTTGCGTTCACTAATAAGGCGCTGAAAAATTTTGAGCAGCGCATCGCCGCCTTGGTGGATACGTATCTGGACCAGATGGCTGATCAAGGCGGCATGGAAGTTGTGGGCGGGTTTTCCTTTAAGCTGCCGATCGAGGTGGTGTGCGATATGTTGGGGGTGCCTGCCGAAGACCGCTTGTTATTGCGTGATTGGGCCAATGCGATTTTGACCGCGCTTGAGCCGAGCATCACCCAAGCACAGTTTGATGGCGGCAACCGTGCGGTAGAAGAATTTAAAACGTATTTGCGTGATTTACTGGCCCATCGACGGGCAAACCCAAGCACCGCAAAAGAACATGAAGTCTTGCAGGTGCTGGCAGATGCCGAAGCAGATGGGCAGCAATTAACAGAAATTGAACTCTTGCATCAATGCATCTTTATGCTGAATGCGGGGCATGAAACTTCCACCAATATGTTGTCGCATGGCATACATGAGTTGCTGATCCGGCCTGAAAGTTTTAGACGGTTGAGGCAAGAGCCTGAATTGATCAACACTGCCGTTGAAGAAGTGTTGCGTTTCCAAGCCCCAATCCAGATCAATAATCGTGAAGCAACCGAAGACACGGATATTGGCGGGGTGATGATCCCGAAAGGCACGAATGTGCATCTGATGATCAATGCCGGCAACCGTGATGGGGCCGTGTTTGAACAGCCTGATGAATTTGACATTGCGCGGAAACCAAACCGCCATCTTTCTTTCGGGCTGGGGATACATATTTGCGCGGGAAATAACCTGGCACGGCTGGAGGCACGGATTGCTTTTGCACGCTTTGCCGAACGTTTCCCGAACGCGGCGGTAACCGCCCCACCCCAGATCGCCAATCGTGTGCGCTTCCGCGAGATCGAGCGATTAGATATTACGGTTTAGTTCGGTTGAATCCCAGCTTTATCATAACTAGCTGATGCGGTTGAGGCCGCCTAAGAGGATGTTTGTTGCGAGATCGGCATAACCGCTTCGGGTAATGCCCCGAGGGGAATTGCCGGTGGCGCCTTTTTCGGGTTGATGCCACATATAAAACCAGTTCAGCATACCAAATAATGACATGGTCACCGGTGTTAACAGGTCCGCCTTATCCTTGGTAAAGGCAGGATTAATACGCGTGATATCATCGGCAAAATATTTGACGATACGGCGCTGCATATCCCGCAATGTCGTACGTTGATCATCGGGTAATGCCTCCATCGCAGAAAGCTGGAGGCGATGTTCATCATCAGCCCCCCGATAGCAGGTGAGCAACGCATCAACCCGTGCCCGCAATATATCTTCGGGTGAAGATAGGCCTGATGCATTGGCGGTTGAATGGTCTTGATCCACGGCCGCGATCGCGGTGATAATTTGCCCGAGATGGTCATGTAAAATATCAAATAAAAGTGCATCTTTGCTGGTGTGATAATGATAAATCAGGGCTTTCGACACACCGCAAGCTTGAGCAAGATCACTCATTGATGCGCGGTCATAACCGCGGGCTGCAAAAAAACCTGCCGCAGTCTTAAGGATAGACTGGCGTTTTTGGTCGTGATCTTTGGCGATGGTACGTGCCAAGTTTTATGCCTTATTTCGATTATCAATCACGCGCACAGCTTTACCTTCTGAACGCGGTACTGAATTTTCTGGACCAGGCTTAACCTCAACCGTTACGCCAATCGTGTCTTTTATTAAATGCGCCAATTCCGACGCACCGTCAGTGGCGTTACCATGGCCAGATTCTTCCACCATGATGATCATGTGATCCATACGGTCACGCTTGGTCAGCTCAACCTGAAAATGTGGCGCAAGCGATTTGATCTTCATCAACTGTTCTTCGATCTGGGTCGGGAATACATTAACGCCGCGCAGGATCATCATATCATCAGAACGTCCGGTGACCTTTTCCATACGGCGCATGCTGCGGGCTGTGCCAGGCAAAAGACGCGTTAGGTCGCGGGTGCGGTAACGGATGATCGGGAATGCTTCTTTTGAGAGTGACGTGAAGACAAGTTCGCCCAACGCACCATCTTCGAGGACGTCACCAGTTTCAGGATCAATAATTTCCGGGTAGAAATGATCTTCCCAAATATGAAGCCCGTCTTTGCTTTCAACACATTCACATGCAACGCCAGGGCCAAGCACTTCGGATAAGCCATAAATATCCACCGCGTGCATATCAAAGGCTTGTTCGATTTCTTCGCGCATCGCATTGGTCCACGGTTCAGCACCAAAAATGCCGACCTTAAGCGGGCTTTTTAATGGGTCACGCCCTTGCGCATGATATTCATCAAGCACCGACAACATATAAGATGGGGTGATGGTGATGCCAGTGGCCCCAAAATCTTCGATCAACTGGACCTGACGTGCGGTCATGCCGCCAGAAATTGGCACTACGGTAAGGCCCATTTTTTCAGCCCCGCCATGAATACCAAGACCGCCAGTAAAAAGACCATAGCCATAAGCATTATGAAGCAGGTCACCCTTGCGCAGACCAGATGCACGCATCGAACGTGCGATCATATTCGCCCACATATCAACATCATTAGCGGTATACCCCACCACGGTTGGTTGACCTGTTGTGCCGGAAGACGCGTGGATACGCACAACATCTTCACGCGGGGTTGCAAACATGCCAAAGGGATAATTATCCCGCAGGTCCGTTTTCACAGTGAATGGGAATTTTGAAAGATCTGAAAGAGATTTCAAATCATCTGGATGAACGCCTTTATCATCAAAGGCTTTTTTGTAATGCGGAACGTTATCATAGGCATGACGCAACGACCATTTCAGCCGATCAAGCTGAAGCGCCGCGATTTCATCACGGCTGGCGGTTTCGATATGTTCAAGGTCACCTTTTTTGGGAGATAAATCTTCCATCACACTATTCCTTAAAAACTTAAATTATTGGTCAGATTGTTGGTTTTGTTCAGGCTGCAGATCGTCGACATGCACACCTTTGATTGAGCGGCATAACCCGCGAAATTGTGCGATATCTTGACCGTCTTGATTGCGGACCGTGATATCATAAATGCCGGCACGTCCTTGGCGAGAAATGGCGCGGCCTGTGGCCGTCAACACATCCCCTGGCATACCTGGCGCAAGGTAGGTAATTTCACCATGTTGCGAGACAAATTTCTGATTAAAGCTGTTGCATGCAAAGGCAAAGCAACTGTCCGCAAGGGTGTAAATATAGCCGCCATGACAAATGCCATGGCCATTAAGGTGCCAATCTTGGACCGTCATGGACATATCAGCAGTACCCGGGCCAACGGCATCAAGCGTTGCGCCTAAAGATTGGGTGGCCATATCACCTTTCATCATAGCGGCGGCTGATTGTTCATCAACGTCTTGGGCTGAGTGTGTTGCCATTTACTTACCTTTAAAGATAGGGGCACGTTTTTCTAAAAACGCGGTGACGCCTTCACGGTAATCCGCGCTTTGGCCACAGTGGCTTTGCGTGTCTGCTTCAAGTTCAAGCTGGTCTTCAAAGCTGTTGGTCATGGCAGCATGGATAGCCTTTTTTGTCGCGGCAAGACCAGCCGTTGCGCCATGGGCAAGATCACTTGTAAGCGCACGTGCTGCATCCATTAAGGCATCATCTTCATAGACCTGCCATACAAGCCCCATTTTTTCCGCAGCTTCTGCGCCGAGCGGCATGGCCGTCATCGCAAGTGCTTTCGCCCGCATGGGGCCAACAAGATGGGTAAGGTTATGGGTGCCGCCTGCATCTGGCATGAGGCCAATCTTGGCAAAGGCTTGGATAAACTTAGCAGAGCTTGCCGCCAGCACAATATCACATGACAGCGCAATATTAGCCCCTGCCCCCGCGGCCACACCATTAACCGCACAGATAACAGGTTTATCAAGCCCGCGGATTTTTTGGACGGTTGGATTAAAATATTTGCGTAATGTTTCAGATAAATCGGGCGCGGTATCACCTTGGCGCGGGTCACGTCCAGCAAGGTCCTGACCTGCACAAAAACCACGGCCTGCACCCGTTAAAAGAACAGCGCGTATATCATCAGGGGCTGCGGCATCTAAGGCTTTATGGATGGCGTTATGCATATCATCATTAAAAGCATTGAGTTTATCAGGGCGGTTCAGGGTCAGTTCTAGCCACGACGTGTGATCAGTGTCATGACGCGTAACGATAACGGCATCTGATAAGCTGGTATCTGATAAGCTGGTATCTGATAAGCTGGTATCTGGCATTTTAGCCTCCTCAAGCTGGATGAATTCAGCGTTTATAAAACTGATTAAAAAAAGGTTGCATATACCTGACCGAGTGGTCAAGTATAAAGAATGCCTTAAAATAATTTGCAGAAAGTTCTAACAATGCCCGCAGCAAATCCACCAAGCAGCCCGACAGAAATCCAAGCGAGCAGCGTTGTAGATATTCGTGATTGCGGTCATTATTGGCATGTCACGGTGAATAACCCACCGGTAAACGCCACCTCAACCGCCGTGCGGCAGGGGCTATATGATGCGGTGCGTGCATCTACGCCGAATGATGGTAACGGTGACGGCAAAATTGCCGTGGTATTGAGCTGTGTTGGGCGGAGCTTTATTGCTGGTGGAGATATCACCGAATTTGATGCCCCGCCCCAGCTGCCGCATTTGCCAGATATTTGCAATATGATCGAAGCATCTGCCTTGCCATGGGTTGCGGTGATGCATGGCCATGTCTTAGGCGGCGGGCTGGAAATTGCCATGTCTTGCGCCTACCGCATCGCCGATGCCAAGACCAAATTTGGCATGACTGAAGTTAAGGTCGGCTTGATCCCCGGGGCTGGTGGTTCACAACGGTTGCCGCGGCTGGTGGGCGTTGAGGCTGCGATCCCTATGCTGACGACTGGCGCGATGATCAGCGCCGAGCGGTTCTATGCATTGGGCGGATTGGACCGCGTTATTGAACATATGGATGGAATGGCGGCCGCAGAAGAATTTTTAACTGCGTTACCGCCGAGGCCTGTTGCGATTAGCGCCCGTGACGTTGCCAGTATTGACCCACACATCATCAGTAATGCTGAAGCAAAATTAACCGCGGCATCAAAAGGTGAAATGGCAGCATTGCATAATTTATCAGCAATTACCTTAGCAATCACAACGGATTTTAAGGATGGCCAACCTGAAGAACGCAAACGTCATTTAGCCTTGCGTGATAGCGCTGAATCACGTGCGCTGCGTCATGCTTTTCTTGCTGAACGCCACGTCAGCCGCCCTAGCATGATTAAGGGTGCGCAACCCAAAGATTTAGCAAAAATTGCGGTTGTTGGCGGCGGATTGATGGGGGCAGGCATTGCGTTTTCCGCCATGATGGCAGGATATGACATTCGGCTGATCGAACGTGACCAGCATGCTGTTGATGGAGCACGACACCGCATTCAAGGTATGATTGATGGTGCGATAACACGCGGAAAACTGACGCAAGACCGTGCCGATGCGATGATGGCTGGGGCAGTTTTAAGTACAGATTACAGCGCAGCACGTGATGCCGATCTGGCGATTGAAGCTGTTTTCGAAGACCTTGAGGTCAAACGCGGGGTGTTCAATGCCCTTGCTGATGTGATGCACGATGATGCGATTTTGGCCACCAATACGTCATATTTAGACCCCCATCATATTATGGCAGGCATTGGTTGCCCTGAACGGTTATTGGGCCTGCATTTCTTTTCACCTGCGCATATTATGAAATTGGTTGAAGTCATTACCTTGGACAGCACTGATCAAGATGTGCTGGCCACCGGATTTGCGTTCGCGAAATCACTGGGCAAAACAGGTGTATTAAGCCGCGTATGTGATGGGTTTATCGGCAACCGCATCTTGGCCGCATATCGGCGGCAGGCAGATTATATGTTGATGGATGGGGCAACGCCCGCCCAGATTGACCGTGCCATGCGCAGTTTTGGCCTGAATATGGGGCCGTATGAAATGCAGGATATGGCAGGGCTACAAATCGCATGGGCCAACCGTAAGCGGCTGGCGCCTACACGCCCCCCTGAAGAACGGTATATTGATATTGGCGATAAGCTGTGTGAGGCCGAGCGGTTTGGTCAACGAAGTGGCGCAGGGTGGTACCGTTATGAAGATAACGCACGCCAACCTATCGAAGATGATGTTGTGACAGATTTAATCACCAAAGCGGCGGCAGATGCAGGTATTACCCGTCATGATTTTAGTGATGATGACATTCAGTTACGGCTGTTGGCGGTGATGGCAAATGAAGGGGCATTGATTGTCGATGAAGGGATTGCCGAGCGTGATCTGGATGTCGATATGGTGAAAATGATGGGCTATGGCTTTCCGCGTTGGCGCGGCGGGCCAATGCATGCGGCCGGCGAAATTGGATGGGGCAACATCGCCAATGCCATGGCAAAGGTTGACGCACAAAGCCCAAACAGCTGGACCATTGCCCCGCGGTTACGAGATGCGAAGTAGTCGCGCAAATTGAAGCGCACAAATTATTGGAGATCAAGATGACAAAAATGAGCCTGAATAGCTTTGCCTGCGGGGTATGGATGCCGCCACAAGGTACATTGGCGTCCATCGCATCAGCCGTGACCGGCGACACCATTGCCGAAGCTGGATCAGGTGGGTTGAAATTTGACGATATGGTCGCCTATGCCAAAGAAAAAGGCGGCCCAGCCCTGGCCAAGATGACATTCCATGACCGCGCGCGGATGTTGAAAGCATTGGCGATGCATTTACGAGAATATCGAAAAGAATTATATGCCCTGTCGCATCAAACTGGCGCAACGCTGGCGGATAGTAAGGTCGATATTGATGGCGGGATTGGCACAATGTTGGTCTTTGCAGCAAAAGGCCGCCGCGAGATGCCGGATGAGCATATCTATATCGATGGTGAGGTAGAGATGCTGTCACGTGATGGCACGTTTTTGGGGCAACATGCGTTAACGCCGTTAAAAGGCGTGGCGGTGCATATCAATGCATTTAATTTTCCTGTTTGGGGAATGCTTGAAAAGCTGGCCCCGACCTTGCTGGCAGGGGTGCCAGCGATTGTGAAACCTGCAACGGCAACAAGCTATGTGACTGAAGCATGTTTCAGGATCATGATTGAAAGCGGCATCTTACCCGAAGGGGCCGTGCAATTGGTGGTGGGGTCAACCGGCAATTTACTGGACCTGATGGGCAGCCAAGATGTTGTCAGCTTTACCGGATCCGCGGAAACAGCGCTGAAGTTGCGGGGACGGCCAAATCTTTTGAAACATGCGGTGCGGTTTGTGGCGGAACAAGATAGCCTTAACGCATCAGTGCTGGGGGAAGATGCTGTTTATGGGACACCTGAATTTGACGTATTCATCAAGGAAGCCGTGCATGAGATTACCACCAAAGCTGGGCAGAAATGTACGGCAACACGCCGGCTATTGATCCCGCGTGGGCAAATCGATGCGGTGGCGGATGCCCTGACCACTAAATTAAAGGGTATTGCAATCGGTCACCCTGCCGAGAAAGCAACACAGATGGGTGCGCTGGCATCACAAGACCAGCGCGATGATGTGCGGGCCAAAGCCGCAATTTTGGCCAAAGAATGTACCTTGATTTATGGAGATGGCGCAGTTGATGCAGACGGCATTGACCCCGAAAAGGGTGCGTTTTTGAAGCCGATGTTATTCCATTGTGCTGATCCTATGGCCGCAACAACCGTGCATGAAGTGGAAGCATTTGGCCCGGTATCCACCATCATGCCTTATGATGATATTGATGATGCGATGACACTGCTGAACCGCGGCGGTGGGTCATTGGTGGCATCAGTGATGACCCATGATGCCAACGTGGCCCGCAAGATTGTGTTGGGGTCTGGGGCGTATCATGGACGGCTTTATTTCAACAACCGTGATAGCGCAGGTGAAAGTACCGGCCATGGCGCACCCCTGCCCCATATGGTGCATGGCGGGCCCGGGCGTGCTGGCGGCGGTGAAGAAATGGGCGGCGTGCGCGGCGTGATGCACTATATGCAACGCACCGCCATACAAGGCAGCCCTGATATTCTGACGGCTATTAGCGGACAATGGACCAAAGGCTCACGTCAGGTTCAGAAAGATACGCACCCGTTCCGATACGATTTCAACAGCCTTGAGATTGGACAGACCATTACCGCAGGGCCACGCATGATCACGATGGATGATATTGAACATTTTGCCCATTTCACCGGCGATACGTTTTATGCCCATATGGATGAAGATGCGGCAAAGGCTAACCCGTTCTTCCCTGATCGGGTGGCGCATGGGTATTTGTTGTTGAGCTTTGCTGCGGGATTGTTTGTTGAGCCAAGCCCAGGTCCTGTCTTAGCAAATACAGGTATTAATGCCCTGAGCTTTGAGGCGCCTGTCGTGGCTGGAGATAGTCTTTCTGTCTGCTTAACCGCCAAACGGAAAACCAAACGCACCGATGAATATGGTGAAGTGCGCTGGCATGTTCGACTTTTTAATCAGGATGACGCCACGGTGGGCGAATATGAGTTGCTTACGATGGTGGCCTATGGTCAATAATGATCCATGGCAACGACGATCGCAGATGATTTAAAGGATTTATTGCACCAGCAAGGACGATTGCGGGTCTGGTCAATTATTGCCACCATCATGGGTGATGTGGTGGAGACTATGGGCGGTGATATTACCATTGCTGAATTGATCACTATTTGCACCAATCTTGATATAGAACCGCAAGCCGTCCGCACGGCGATGTCACGCCTGACTAAAGAAGGTTGGGTGGACAGAATGAGCGATGGGCGGGGAGCAGGATATAAATTTAGCCACCTAAGGCGAGGTGAGTTCAATGACGCCACCAGATATATTTATGCCCCGCCTAGCGCGCAACCTGATGCGTGGCGAGTGGGGATTTTGCCGTTATGGCCGCAGGCCCAGAAACGCCGCCTGATAGCCGAGATGAGCGCCGCATATCCGATTATCATCAACCAACATATGGTCATCTGGCAACCTGCACATGACAAGGATTTACCCGAAGATTGCCGTCAGTATTTAACAATTTTTGACCGCATGCCCTTAACAATGCCCGCAGCGATATCAAACCTTGATGAAGCTTTGCCAGGGCAGATAAGCCCATCACCGCAGGCAAGTTTGATCACCACATTGGTCAGTTATGCGGGGGCGGCCTTACGTGAAGATATCACCCCTAAAGATGCATTAATTATTCGCATTATTTTGATGCATTTTTGGCGGCGGCTGGTGCTGCGGCATGCCCATGTGCATGCCCCATTTGATGACAATATCTGGCCGTTACCGCGGCTGCATCAGGCCATGGCAGCAGTGTACCCAAAGCTGGCGTCAGTATCTGCGCCTGCCCTGCCCCATGATGCAGATATGAATATGATCGAACAGCGTTTTAGCTAAGGTCATAAATACGCAAAAACACCCGTGGACGTGGCGGCCATTTTAGCGTTTTGCACGAATTCAGCGCGCATGGTCACCAATTTACGCCCCAAGGTCAGCGCCGTCATATTGACCGTTATTGCACCTGCAAATAGGGGCCGCATGAAATTGGTGCTCATATCAACAGTGGTGCAGTTCATAAGTTGGTTGTTAAGAGCGCAAATGGTTAAAAAAGATGCCGTATCCGCCACCGCCATGGTGGCTTGACCTGAAACAATTTTGTTACCATCCATGACTTCACGGCAGATATCATCACCTGCATTCCATGTGAAGGTCGCGGATTTATCACCCACATTTTCAAGCTGTAATTGAAGTTCTTTAACCCATGACGCACACATGTCATCCATGAATTGCATGATTTCGGCATGGTTGAGCTGTTCAGACATTAGATGCACCCTTTATAAACTTGTTACAAAAATAGTTGTTTTTGTTTTTTTTGTAATATATATTTTAACATAAGGTTTATTTAACGCGAATACTGAAATATTTTCATCATTAAAGTCAGTCTAAATAATTTTAACATTAGGATTAACGCTATGTATTCTCAAGGATTGATCGGCGCAAAAACAGACAGCACCGAAACTCAAGAATTCTTAGATAAGTTTCAGGCACGTGTTGATGCTGAACACAAAATTGAACCTAATGACCCCATGCCAGAAGGATACCGTAAGACGTTGATCCGCCAGATCAGCCAACATGCCCATTCTGAAATTGTTGGGATGTTGCCAGAGGGCAATTGGATCGGGCGGGCGCCAACATTACGCCGCAAGGCAACATTGCTGGCCAAGGTTCAGGATGAAGGTGGGCATGGGCTTTATCTTTATTCAGCGGCAGAAACGCTGGGCCAGAGCCGTGAGCAAATGACTGAAGATTTATTATCAGGCAAAGCGAAATATTCATCTATTTTTAACTACCCCACCCTTTCATGGGCTGATATGGGGGCTATTGGATGGCTGGTTGATGGCGCTGCGATCATGAACCAAGTGCCGCTATGCCGTTGTTCATATGGCCCATACGCCCGGGCGATGGTGCGTGTCTGTAAAGAAGAAAGTTTCCATCAGCGCCAAGGCTACGAAATCATGATGACACTGGCGCAAGGCACCGCTGCCCAGAAAGAGATGGCGCAAGATGCACTGAACCGTTTTTGGTGGCCATCACTTATGATGTTTGGCCCGTCTGATACCGATAGCCAAAATAGTGACCAATCCATGAAATGGAAGATTAAGCGGTTTACAAATGACGAGCTGCGTCAAAAATTTGTCGATGCATCTGTGCCACAAGCGGAGAAAATCGGACTGACCATCCCTGATCCTGATTTGAAATGGAATGAAGCGCGCGGCGCCTATGATTTTGGTGAGATTGATTGGACCGAATTTTGGAAAGTCGTCAAAGGTGACGGCCCTATGAACAGACACCGTGTCGAGACACGGCGGAAGTCATGGGATGATGGCGCATGGGTGCGTGAAGCAGCGCTGGCGCATGCCCAAAAGCGCAAACAACGCGCCGCCGCCGCCGAATAATAAACAACAAAATAATAGACCGCCGAATAATAGACTGCATTAAAAGAGAACGATTATGGCTGAATCCGCAGAAACACCGCTTTGGGAAGTCTTCATCCGCCCACGCAATGGGTTGAGCCACCGTCATTGTGGATCTTTACACGCCGCAGATGCCGAAATGGCATTACAGGCAGCACGAGATGTGTATACCCGCCGCGGTGAAGGCCAGTCGGTATGGGTAGTGCCATCAGCTGCTATCGCTGCATCTGACCCTCAAGACAAAGAGGTGCTGTTTGATCCGTCTGATGACAAGATTTATCGCCACCCTACCTTTTATGATATTCCCGATGATATCGGCCATATGTAGCTATGAATAAAGAGACGCTTTTTACTGGCCTATTACGCCTTGCGGACGACCATTTGATCCTTGGCCAACGATTGACAGCTTGGTGCGGCCATGGCCCAAGCTTGGAAGAAGATCTGGCGTTATCAAATATCGCGTTGGATTTAATCGGCCAATCACGTGCGCTTTATACCTATGCCGGCGACATTGAAAATAAGGGCCGTGATGAAGACAAACTGGCTTTTCTTCGGTTAGAGCGTGATTATGTAAATTTGCAGATGTGTGAAATGAGCAATCATGATTTTGCGTTTACTATCCTTCGGCAAATGGCGTTTTCGCTGTATATGCGCAATTTCTGGGAAAAGGCTGTGCATTCTCGTGACAACACTTTGGCAGGAATTGCGGGAAAAGCCGTCAAAGAGAGCACCTATCATGTTCGGCATTGCGCAGAATGGGTGATCAGGCTTGGTGACGGTACTGAAGAAAGCCACCGCCGCTTACACGAAGCGGTTGATAGGCTGAGCCCATATTGGGGTGAGATGTTCCAAGATGATAATGTTGCGAATGCGCTTGCGGATTACGGTGTGATGGAGCTGCCCTCATCGTTTAGAGACGGATGGGTCAAGGAAGCTGCAAGCATTTTTGTGGACGCGCAAATGACCTTACCTGATGTTGTCTATACGCTTGGCGGTGGGCGTAATGGCCTTCATACCGAAGAAATGGGGTATGTGCTGGCCGAGCTGCAATATATGCAGCGCACCTATCCTGACATGACGTGGTGATAGCGGAGCGTTCATCGATGGTCATTGATTTCAACAAAGCCGCCAATACTAAAGATGCTGCAACACGTGCATGGGCAGCAGCAGCGGCAGTGCTGGACCCTGAAGTGCCTGCCGTGACCGTGGCGGAATTAGGTATCTTGCGCGATGTGAGAATAGATGATGATGGCCGTGCCGTGGCGAAAGTAACGCCGACCTATTCTGGATGCCCTGCGGTGCTGGCCATTGAAATGGCAATAGAAACAGCATTGTTAAAGGCAGGATTTGATGCGGTGATCGAGCGGGTCATCACACCGCCTTGGACAACAGATTGGATCACCGATGAAGGGCGTGAGAAATTGCGCGCTTACGGCATTGCCCCGCCTGTTAAGGCATCATCGTCACCACGCGCTTTATTTGGTGACGTGACGGTCGCCTGCCCGCGCTGTGCATCAGCCAATACCGCAAAGATTTCAGAGTTCGGGTCCACCGCATGCAAAGCACAATACCAGTGCCGCGATTGCGCCGAGCCGTTCGACTATTTCAAATGCATTTAGGGTAATATTATGGCGACCCCAACATTCCACCCCCTAACAATAGCCGATATTAACCGGGACACACCTGACACCAGCATTATCAGCTTTGTGATCCCTGATGGCCTAAAAGACGCCTTTGCATTTGTACCTGGGCAATACCTGACGTTGCGGGCAGAGATTGACGGCGTTGACACAAGACGATCTTATTCCATTTGTTCCGCATTGGGTGATGCACATATATCGGTTGGGATTAAACGCATTGAAGATGGTGTATTTTCCAATTTTGTGATGGGGCTTAATGAAGGGGATGTCTTGCAGGTCATGACCCCACAAGGACGATTTAAGGCAGAGATTGGGGGCACCCATCAATATTTGATGCTGGCAGCAGGGTCTGGCATCACGCCAATTCTTTCCATCACAAAATCTGTGCTAGCACATGAACATCACAGCCATATCACCTTGTGTTATGCCAATAAGCAGATCAATTCTGTCATGTTCCGTGATGAGATTGATGACCTGAAAGACCGTTATATGACACGGTTTAGCCTAGCCCATATGATGACTGGCGAAACACAGGATGTTGAGCTGTTTAATGGCCGTCTTGATGCCGAAAAGTTGGAGACCATGGCGACTAAAGGTCTGATTAGGCCTGAGCTATGTGATGCAATTTATATTTGTGGCCCGCAAGGGATGATCGAAAGCTTAGCCGCCAAATTAGGTGAGATGGGTGTGCCCGAAGATCGGATCAAATTTGAATTATTCACCCCTGCTACGCCAAAAAAGCAAAAACCTGCCACCCCAAAAACAGATGATAATACGGGCAAAACAGAAGTGAAGATCATCATTGATGGCAGCCAACGCACCATCTGGATGGACCAAGATGATATGCTGCTGGATGTTGCGGCACTGGCTGGACTGGACCTGCCTTATTCATGTGCCAATGGCATGTGCGCCACCTGCCGTTGCCATGTTGCAGAAGGCGAAGGTGAAATGCGGCAAAACTTTTCACTAGAGCCGTGGGAAATGGAGGCAGGTTTCTTACTGTCTTGCCAATTCACCCCAAAATCTGCATCTGTCACCTTGGATTTTGACGCAAATTAATTGCAGGTTAAGCCCCTTAAATTCTTTTCTGTACTTCGCAGAAAGATTGGCTTAATCATGCGGCATACCCGAAAGGTGTTGTGATGAGTGCAGCGACAAAAAAGATAAACCCTGCGGTGATGACAGGTGCGATCTTATTGGTCATGGGTCTTATTTTTACCTTTATGAGATCGGGCATCACTTTTGAGTCCAGTAATGGACAAGACGCAGAATTGGAGTTTGTAATGACGCAAGATGGTAATGGCGTGCGCGCCGAAAACGGCATGATGGTATCAGTGCATTATCAAGGTCGCCTTGAAGATGGCACAGTATTTGATGATTCACATAAACGCGGTGAGCCGATTAGTTTTGTGCTGGGCAATGGCATGGTCATCAAGGGCTGGGAGCAAGGCATTGAAGGCATGATGGTGGGGGAGAAGCGCACCCTGACTATTCCACCTGAGCTGGGTTACGGTGAAGAGGGTGCTGGCGATGTCATCCCGCCTAACGCCACGTTGGTCTTTGATGTCGAATTAATGGATGCGATCATCCCGCCGACACTTTCAGAAGCAACTGTTGATGATGTCACCGCCGCGATTGACGCTGGCGTTACGGTTATTGATATCCGCAACCCCAATGAATGGGCAGAAACTGGCATTATTGAAGGTGCCTTGCCAATCACAGGTTTCACCGCACCAGGTCAAGTGCATCCTGAATTTTTGGAAAAGTTTTCAGCGGCGGTGCCATCAAAAGATACAGCGTTCATCATTTATTGTCATTCTGCTGGCCGTTCTCTTGGCATGGGCAACGCCTTGGTGGAACAACTTGGCTTTACCAAAGCATCACATTTGATGGGCGGCATCAAAGCGTGGACGGGCGCAGGCAAAGCAACCGCACCTTATAGCGAATAACCGCAACGAAACTGTTTTAAAAGACCGTTGATAACGAGGGGCTATCTGATGATGGCCCCTTACTTTATGGTGGCCAGCCTCACGCTGTTTGTTATGATAGTGGTATTGTGATGAGCTTAGGTGTTGCACCATGTCTGAAGCCAAATGGCTGAACCGAATTGCCAAGATATATCCTGATGCGCCTGCACTGGCGCTGGGGGATGATGTGGCGGCTGATTTTGCGCGGTTGGCCAATGATGCTGCCGCGATTGCCAAAGGGCTGATCGCAGAAGGGCAAAGGCCTGGTGCACGTATCGCGATCTTTGCGGGGAATACCCCCAATTATATCACCGCACTTTATGGTATTTGGTGGGCAGGCATGGCGGCTGTGCCTATCAATGCAAAATTGCACGGTGATGAAGTCGCATTCATCCTAGATAATGCCAAGATCAGCCATATTTTTACAAACCAAGCAACCGCAACCACCGCCCGTGATGCCATCGCACAAATAGCGCATGACGTGCAGATGACCGCGCTTGATGATATCGCAGCATTGATGGTCGCGGATGATGATGAAATGCTGCCCGTTGATATGGATGATGATGCGTTAGCGTGGTTATTTTATACATCCGGCACGACAGGGCGGCCAAAAGGTGCGATGCTGACATGGCGAAATCTTGACGAGATGACAACACGGTTTACCCAAAACGTGGCTGAGATAAACCAAGGTGATGCCATTATCCACGCCGCGCCACTTTCCCATGGATCAGGGCTTTATATCCTGCCGCATATTAGAGCAGGGGCATGTCAGGTCATCCCAAAAACTGGCGGCTTTGATGTTGATGAATTAACTGGATTATTAGACCACTGGTCTGGTGTTGCGATGTTTGCAGCCCCGACCATGGTCAATAGATGGGTTCGGTCAGATGCCATGCTAACCGATGCGAGGCTTAGCCATTTGAAGGTCATTGTTTACGGCGGTGCGCCAATGTATAGCGATGACGCTGAAAAAGCACTGGCACGGTTCGGCCCAAGATTGGCGCAAATTTATGGCCAAGGCGAAAGCCCGATGACCATCACGTATTTAAGCCGTGATGATATCGCAGCAACAGATACACCTGAGTGGGCGGCACGCTTGGGCAGTGTTGGCAAGGCATTTGACGGCGTGGATGTTGCGGTCAAAACAGCGGATGGCATGATCATGCAACGCGCACATGATGACGCTGTAATCGGTGAAGTAGTGGTGCGTGGGCCAATTGTCATGGCTGGATATTGGCAGCAACCTGAGGCCACAGAGGCGGCGATCATTGATGGCTGGCTTCATACTGGTGACATTGGGCAGATATCGCATGATGGGTATTTGACCTTGATGGACCGGTCCAAAGATTTGATCATCTCAGGCGGGTCGAACATCTATCCACGTGAAGTTGAAGAAATTTTGCTGACCCATCCGGAGGTTGAAGATGTATCCGTGATCGGACGGCCTGACCGTGATTGGGGTGAAGTGGTGGTGGCCTATTATGTTGGCAATGCTGATCCTGCGGCACTGGATGCGCTTTGCCTTGATAAGATTGCACGGTTTAAACGGCCAAAAGATTATGTCTGTGTCCCTGCCCTGCCCAAAAGTCATTATGGCAAAGTGCTCAAAACTGAACTGCGCAAGATGGACAACGGCACATTCGTCAGATAAGGTTTTATGATGCCACATGACCATAACCATGATGATAACCACGCCCACCATCTATTGCCGTCTGACCCGCAATTGATGGTTAAATCGTTGGAAACCATACTGACCCGAAAAGGGTTAGTGGACCCTGCGGCGATTGACACGATTATTGACCTTTATAGCCACGACATTGGGCCACGGCGCGGTGCTGAACTGGTGGTGAAATGTTGGACTGACCCCGCATTTAAAGGGGAATTATTGGCCGATACTGACCGTGTTTTAAGCCAAATGGGGCTTGGTGGTCGCCAAGGTGAGCATGTTAAGATTATCGAAAATACCCCACATATTCACCATATGGTGGTGTGCACATTATGCAGTTGCTACCCATGGCCATTATTGGGGATACCGCCATCGTGGTACAAGTCAGACGCATACCGCAAACGTGCCGTGCGTGCCCCACGTGCCGTGTTGGAAGAATTTGGCGTAAACTTGATGGATACACAATCAGTTGAAGTGTGGGATTCCACCGCAGAGATCAGGTATCTGGTGCTGCCGATGCGCCCTAAAGGGACAAACAATCTGTCCGCAAAAGAATTGATGGGGTGGGTCACCCGTGATTGCATGATCGGTACAGGCCTGCCTATGGCACCGGAAACAACAGCATGACACGGCGGTATTTCCCCCATGATATGGGCGGGCAAGAAGATGGCCCGGTTATCCCTGATTTTGGACGTGAGCCTGTCTTTAAAGAAGAATGGCATGGGCGTGCATTAGCCATTACGGTGCTGTCAGGGGCACATGGCAAATGGAACTTAGATGAATCCCGCCATATGCGTGAGCTGTTGCCGCCAGAAGATTACAACAGATTTTCTTATTATGAGAAATGGATGTCAGGATTAGCCTGCCTGCTGGTCCGGCACGGACTTGTTAGCCGTGATGAACTAGAGGCAGGGACAGCAGACACCGCCGCCATGCAGGCCAAGACATTACCTGCGGCACGGGTTGTTGAGGTGATGATGAGTGGCGGGCCATCAGCGCGCGGTGTTGTTTCAACCCCAAAATTTAAACATGGTGACCAGGTCACGACACGGCGCCAAGAAGACACTGCACGTGTTACCAATGGCCATACCCGCCTGCCCCAATATGCCGCCCAAAAAACAGGGGTGATTGTGGCGCATCATGGCGGTCATGTCTTGCCTGATAGCAACGCCCATGATTGGCAAACAGGCGATGGTGAAGCCCCTGAACATCTATATGCCGTAAAGTTTAAAGCGACGGATTTGTTTGATGATGCCGACCCACGTGACCATGTGGTTGTGGATTGTTGGGAAAGTTACTTAACATGAGTATTGACGACCACCTATCCCCCTTACCTTTTGACGCTCCATGGCAAGCAGAAGTGTTCGCCCTAACCACACATTTGAACGAAAGTGGGTTGTTCACTTGGCCAGAATGGGCGGAAAGATTTAGCGCTGCCTTAGCCGCCGCACCTGACCCTATTGATGGCGGTGAGGATTATTACACCATCTGGCTTGATACGTTGTTGCAGCTCTTGATTGACCAAGGCCATGCAACACGTGCCGATGTAGATGCAATGAAAGCGCAATGGGTTGATGCCTATGAACGCACGCCACATGGCGAGCCTGTCGCACTGACTGATCCTGAAACAAAATAAACGGAGACGATAATGAGCAAAGTTTACCAATTAGCGATCTATAAAGAAATTTCTGACCCTGATAAGCTGGCCGCCTATGCAGAGATCGCTGGCCCTGCGTTGACTGCGGCTGGTGGACGGTTTTTATCACGTGGGATGCCAATTGGGGTCCAAGAACACGGTGAAGTGACCCGAACGGTCTTGTTAGAATGGGATGATATCGAAACCGCGAAAGCCGGGTTTGAAACACCTGATTATCAGCGTGCCATAGCAGCATTGGGTGATGGTGCGGTGCGTGACATCCGTTATCTTGAAGGGCTGTAAGGCACGGAGATTAACATTCAACATGCGTGATGCATGTGAAGGTTCATATCAATGATGGGCTGCATCATCGGAAGATGCGTCATTAGACATATGTTTCAATACATCCATCACCGTGACCGATACGGCATAAAAGAACGCAAATTCATCTTTGAGCATATCAAATAGGATTTCGTCTTCTTGATGATGAGGCACAGGTTCTGACATGGCGCTAGCCTAGGGAAAACACATGTTTTATGCAAGTGATGTTAGGCCATGTTAAGATGCAGGCGTTATAATATCGCCGCTTAATCGGACGTTATTATCGAAACTGTCTAGCCCGATGCCTCGCATGAATGCCCCGTTATCTTCGATAAAGAAAAGCAATGTAATGTTGCCGTCATCTGGGCATGTTAGCTTGACCCGGCCGTGGTCACCTTCAAAATGGTAAATCAAGCCACGGCAGAGCATGTTGCCGTCCTTGTGGTGAATACGGAATTGATTGCGATCAATTTTGATCGCCACATTCATATTATATGACCTTTTCGCCCATATGAAATTGCCGTCGATATCCATTTGCCCCAAGTCAACCGGTGGGCCGGTATTCACAACATGCGAAACGGTGGGCGGCAACGATTGGTAAAAGGCTTCATCCCGGTCAGCTTTAAGTTCAAGTGCGGTTTTATCGCACATATATACTTGGCGGGTAGTTTCCTTAAACCCTTGGGGGTTAAGATGCGTGCGTTTACAGCTGAGCGCATGGGCTGGCAAGGTGGAAATAGCGGTAACAGTAATGGCCAAAAACACTAAACAGAATAAGCTTCGCATCGCGGGCTCCTGATATGTGTTGTAAGAGTATTAGGGCAATGACGGCTTTATCCTTTCAAAGGATAACGATCTTGCCAAGCGTATTATCAATCACTTTTACGTTACCCAAAAAGATAACCCTTTAATGCAGGTGGACATGTTAGCGCTAAGGTATTAATACTTTATTAACTATTTACTATTTCGGCTTGTGTTCAATGGTTGTTTTCTCACGTTTACTGGCTCGCGCATCCGCATTTTTGGCGGCTTCTTTCTTGATAATTACGCCAATGTTACCCGTGCAGATGGCGCATGCCCAATCAAACCGCCCTATTTCTGGCGTTGTCGCCTCAAGTTCTGGCAGCGTTGATATCTCATACACAAACGAAGATGGCCAACAAATAGGTCGAAGCGTCGGCATTGGTGACCCTATCTACCTTAATGATGAAATTCGCACTGGCCCTGATACAAGCCTTCAGATTTTGCTGAAAGACCAGACCGTATTTAGCCTTGGTCCAAACGGTTCGATTATTTTTGATGAATTCATCTATGATCCAACAGGCGGTGTAGAGCCGTCATTCAGCGCCACCGTTACCAAGGGTACTTTTAAGTTTATCTCAGGCAAAATTGCATCTGCCAAGCCAGAAGCCATGACCGTTAACCTGCCAAATGCAACAGCGTCTATTCGCGGTACTGCGGTAGCAGGCCGTGTGAAAGAAGAAGGTGATAGCGAGATTGTGCTGCTGACAGGTGCGATTTCTGTTACGCCTGACGATGGCGGCGCGCCTGCAGATATCTTTACGTCTGGTTGGGGCACAAGCATTTCAGCCACCGGTATTGTGGCTGAACCTTTTGTTATACCTGCTGATATTTTAAACGACATTTTAAGCACTGTTGAAATGACAGCTGTCTTGCCGCAAAGCATTGTTGCCCGCGCCACTGGCGGTGGAAATGGTGGCGGCAACCAAGCCCAACCCACTACGCTGCTAACCCCTGAAGACGTTGAGACAATTGAGCAATTGGTTGAGGTTGTCACGGCCAATGTCGCCAGTGATGAAAACGGCAATATTAATGTTGAAAATCTGGCTGCATATTTGGTCAGCACTGGACTGGCTGACCAATTGGGGATCGACCCATCTGATTTGAATGATGATGCAAATTCAAATTTGAATATTGAAGCTGAATTGCTGTCTTACCTTGCGGCAGGTGGCCAGCCGTTATGGTTAACCGTAAACCGCGATAGTGGCGTCGATTTTGTAAACCCACCGCCAGCATCATATGCAAGTGAAAACCAAAACAGCTTTAAATATCAACAATGGGCATCATATCAGAACACCTATAGCGGCCTTGTATCAACATCATATGAAGGCAGTGTGACTTACAGCAAAACAGGGCTTGCGCTAGGAACAGGGACATTGATTAATTCTGTGCCTGGCGGCGGTGCACAAACCTTCACCAACTCAAATGCTGGTAGCGGTACGTTGGACTATAGTGTGGTCTTGGATTATGACGCTGGTGACATTACCGGTTCTTTGGATTTGCGCAACATGCAATCAGGCAGCGTGAATTTTGATGACCAAAGCGTCAACATTAACTTCACCGATTTCAGTGCTGGCAATCTGCAAGATGATGACCTTTTGGTCGGGCTTGAGCTGGCTTCAGGGTCAAACCTAGGAAGTGATACAAGTGATACTGGCCGTTTCACCTTTGAAGGTAGTTTCGGGTCTATTACCGATGGCACCAACACGCTGGATGGTAATATCGCAAGCTTTAACCTTGAATATTATAACGAGTCTAACCCTGTCTATGCTGAGCTTAACGCTGCTGCAGGGGTGCGCACTTTTATTGATACGGCTGGGTTAGAGATGACTTTTGACAGCAACTGGACCGATAATGATGATAACACTTTCTCTGGCACTAACGTTACTTATGACGTGGGCCAGCAAGTGGTGGTGGATAGCAACAACAACGCCGTTGATGGCATATTCTCCGGCGATAATTCTGTGCTGACCTATAACGGTGTGACCTATAACTTGGTGACCAATTCTGAGGGGCCAAATTATTACGCTGATGAGAATGACGTCAATAACCAGCTTTATGTATATATTGGCGTTGAAATTCCTGCGCTTAAGGTTGAGCAATACGAAGCCGGAACAGTTAGCGAATAGACGTTCATCAACGCTGATTTTAACGCCGCGCAATACGCATGTTGAAGCTAAAAGAACAAAGCAGATATGCGGGTTGTGTTGGCCGCTAGTATGTTAGCTTTAAACCGGCGGTTGCCTGATTAAATGAGACCGTCTTCGTCACCCAGGGTCCAATTGGCCATGTTGTGCCGCTGTAGTATCCGGACACCCAATGACGATGGCCACCTGTAGAAAACTTGCCCAAATTATAGTGATCCAGTGAGAAGGTGAAGACAAGATTGTTCGTAATGAATTGATCAAACCCAAGGCCGAGCTTATATGCAACTGAAGATTCAGTGTTGTCATGGACCATGGTCACAAGACTTCCGCCACTGTGTTCTTCGGTATTTTTTAGTTTATTCCGAGCATGCCCCACCCCGATGGTAATGAAGGGGAATATCGTATTAACTCTGTTTCTTTTGCTGATGTCGCGGAAAAAAAATGTGCCGCTAACCATTGTCAATTTTGATGACGTATCAGCATAAAATTCTGATGTAGATGGCCCTGCCCAAAAGCCTTGCCATTGGAGCTTACTTTTGGTTTCAGCGTAGGACAGTTCAAGCGCGAAGTGGTCCGTTAGGTATTTACCATAGCCAACACCGCCCAATATGGATTTCTTGCCTTCTGAATTCTGCATTTTGCCCGTGCTGCCCCAACCACCTTTTTCTTCGCCAGGGGTGGTGCGGTACGAGTCGCCATATCCTCCGAAAGTATGAATATAGGAGGTTGCATAGGCAGGCTGTGCTGCCCCTAATATTGCGACGGCAACAAAAGACTTGCTGAGTTTTCTTAGATAATTATCAATAAATACAAACACTTGATTATCTAACACAAGAAATTAATGCTAAAGGAATTAACCTATTATTAACCTTTTGGATAAACTATCCTAAATGGTAGGTTAACGCAAATTTCATAGGAAAAGCAGCACGGCGCGGATAACGCCATGTGATGATGAAATTTATAAATGGTATGTTCACGTTAAATGATGCGCCAAAAGACACGCCAGCGAGATGTGTTTTATCAATACTGGATTATGCGCATAATAAGGATAATGATTGACCCTAAGTTTGGTCCAGTTGATCTTGGAGGTCCAGCCATTCAAGTTCGAGGACGTCTAGGTTGGCTATATAGGCGGCAAGGTCATCACTGTACCGCGTGATCACGACAGGGTTTTTGATGTTCTGTTTACCGGGCTTATATAGTACGCACGTTACCGGACACCGTCACACCATCTTTATGCCTGCCCAGTTTTGTGTGGATGATGGATTTCATGCCCATATCCTCACCCTGAATAAGGGTAAGCTGTGTTATGTCAGAAGACGTCAATGCGTGAACATATCCTGTAAATGCAGCTGCGGCCGCGCCAGTGGCGGGGTCTTCAAAGAGACCGCCGGCAGCAAAGGCATTTCGGACGTGAAATAATGAGGGAGATTGGCAGAAAACAAGCATCACCGTTATAAACCCATGTTTGTTCATGAGGGCTAGGCCCTTATTCATATCGTAATGCATTGCTGCAAGATCATGGCGGTGTTTAAGAGCAATCATGAAATGTGGTGCGCCTGCATCTATCATTGCGGGGGGCAGTTCTTGATTAAGTTTGTCCGGCGTTAAACCGAACAATTCAAGAAATTCGGATACGACTGATGTTTCAGCGGTATGAAAAGTGGGCTGTGGGCTGATAATTGAAGCCGCGATGTCATCATTCTTAATAGAAGCAGTGGTCGTAATCTTTGCTTCTTTTAACGCAAAGGTAAATGATGTGTTTTGCGTGTGTTTTGCTAATGCGACGGTAAGCGCAATTGTGGCATGTCCACAAAACGGAACTTCAATCTTAGGGGAATAATACCTAACTTTCCAATGTGTCTGATCATCATTTAAAGGGCATGCAAACGCTGTTTCGGAATAGTCCAGATCTTCTGCGATAGCGAGCATAGTGGCAGGATCAGGAAGTTCGTCGCAAATGACAACACCAGCAGGGTTACCGCCTTGATCAGCTTCACTGAAAGCGGCTAGTCGCAAAATTTTATAATCATCCGATTTCAAAAGATCTATTCCAATGCCACATATTATATTCATTTTACAAGATTAATTTTAACCAATCAAGTAAGTAAGCTATTAATAATATTGGCTTTTCGCCCTAATGCTTGGTGATATGGGGCGCCCTAACTTACGTGATCCAGTTGATCTTGGAGGTCCAGCCATTCAAGTTCGAGGACGTCTAGGTTGGCTATACAGGCGGCAAGGTCATCACTGTACCGCGTGATCACGTCAGGGCTGTTTGCCTGATAAAAGTCAGGGGCTGACATATCAGCCTCAAGCTGCTGTTTTTTGGCGGTGGCTGCATCTATTTTTTTATCCAGATCTTTGATGCGATTTTTAAGCCGCCCGACATTGATACGCGGCTTTGCGGCAGGCGTTGCTGGCGGGATAGCAGCAGATGCAGCGCCAGAAGCATTAGCGGATGTTGATGCAGGTTTATCTTTACCTGATTTAGCCTTTTTATGGGCTGCCATGATCAACGCTTTATATTCATCCATATCACCGTCAAAAGGCGTGACAGCACCATCTTTGACAAGCCAGAGCGTGTCCGCCACCGTTTCCACCAAATGGGTGTCATGGCTGACCAAGATTACCGCACCTTGAAAGTCATTAAGCGCCAGCACAAGGGCTTCACGGCTTTCGATATCAAGGTGGTTGGTGGGTTCGTCCAAGATCAAGATATGAGGTGCGTCAATCGTGGCGATCAACATCAAGAGGCGCGCTTTTTGCCCACCGGACAGACGTTCGACGGGAAGATCAACAATATCAGCCCCAAACCCTGCCGCGCCAAGACGTGCGCGCAAGGTCTTTTCCTCATCATTTGGCCTGAGGCGCATGATATGGGTGTAGGCGCCCTCACCTTCCACCAATTCATCAAGTTGATGCTGGGCGAAAAAACCGACGTTGAGCTTATTTGTTTTAAACATTTCCCCTGCCATTAACGGCAATCGGTCAGCAAAAAGCTTAGATAAGGTCGACTTACCTTCACCATTCGCGCCAAGAAGGGCAATGCGGTCATCACTGTCAAGCCGAAGGTCAAGTTTAGATAATACAGGCGTGCCGTCATAACCAACCTTACCTTTATTGATGACCAATAAAGGCGGTTTAAGTTCCGCCGGGGTGGGAAATGAGAAACCAGCCACCGCATTTTCGGTCAAGGCGACAATGGGCTGCATTTTTTCAAGCTGTTTGATGCGTGACTGTGCCTGGCGTGCTTTTGAAGCTTTAGCACGAAAGCGTTCAACAAAACTTTCGATATGAGCACGCTGAGCATCTTGTTTACGCTTCATGGATTGTTGTTGTTCCAATTTGGCCCGACGTTCAGCGTCAAATTGATCATAGTTGCCCGTATAGTAATTCAGCTCAAGATTGCTGAGGTGAAGGATGCCAGTGACCGAACGGTTAAGTAATTCACGATCATGCGAGATGATAAGTGCGGTTTTTTGGTATTTCGCGAGAAAACGTTCAAGCCATACTGCACCTTCAAGATCAAGATAGTTGGTGGGTTCATCAAGAAGCAGCAAATCAGGCTGTGAGAACAGGACAGCACCTAAGGCAACCCGCATCCGCCAACCGCCAGAGAATTCATGACATGGCCGTGCCTGGGCCTCTTGGTCAAAACCAAGCCCCACCAGAATTGAAGATGCACGTGCCTCTGCTGAATAGGCATCAATATCAATAAGGCGCTGATAAATTTCAGGGATGCGGTCAGGGTCTTCAGATGTTTCAGCTTCGGCCAAGAGCGCGGCACGTTCTTCATCCGCTGCGAGCACCGTATCCAATAGCGACATGTCACTGGCCGGGGCTTCCTGTTCCACCCCGCCGATTTTAAAATACCCGGGGACATCAATAGAACCGCCATCAAGGGTGAGCTGGTTTTTGATCAACTTAAAAAGTGTCGTTTTACCTGTACCGTTACGTCCAACAATCCCAACCTTATGACCGGTGGGGATACTGGCCGATGTATTTTCGAATAACGGCTTACCTTCAATGGCAAAAGAAATGTTTGATATCGTAAGCATGATGTCTTGCTAACGGTTCTGACGATGATGTCAATGGTTAAGACATCTTGTGGTCGTTTTATTAGGCATTGTATCAGTATTATTCGATAAAGACTTGCCATCCGTAGCAGATAACGGAAAACTGTCTGAACAAATTAGCCCATGCAGATAGACCATCATGAAACGTGTTAGATCCATCGACCGTGCCTTACTTGTGATCGAAACATTGTCAACATCAGGGTCAATGTCATTGGTCCAGTTGCGCCAGCATACAGGGTTAGATAACGCCACGCTACTGCGCATCTTAACAACCATGATGGACCGCGGCTGGGTACGGCAGCTTATTGTCGAGAAGAAATATGAGCTGTCTCATTCATTAGGCAAAACATTAGGTGAGCAGTCACGCGCCTATCCCATTGCGGAACTGGCGGCACCTATTTTGCTTGAATTAAAAGGCAACCGATTGGGGCTGCCGTCTGATTTATGCGCTATTACCGGTGCTGGGCTTTTTGAAGTGGTGGAAAGCACCCGCCTGCGTGGACCTATGGCGCCGGCACGGACCGGATTGGGGTTACAACCATCATTATTCCGTTCAGCACATGGGCGCGCAATTTTAGCCGCCCTACCGAAGGTTGAACGTGACAAACATATAGATGCATTTTTAAACCGTGCCCGCAAAGAAGACGTGGCATGGTATCGGCAAGATCATTTGGACAATATTTTAGAAGAAACATCCAACAACGGCTACGGATTGCGGCAAGAAAAATATTGGGAGCCGCCTTTTGATGAATCCCCACCTATTGGCGCGATTGCGATTGCCATTGTGACGTCAACAGGTGTTCATGGATCCATCAGTATTTTATGGCTTGAAGAACATTTGTCGCTGGAAGAAGTGATGCAGGCAGGATTAATAGATGAATTGGCACAAGCGGTAGGACGCATCACTAAAATACTAGAAGATAACAATATTGTGGCGCCTGTTATTGATGGGCATTAGCCATGTACCGCAGAACAGCTTGCTAGCCGTTAAGTCCCATCATATCTGTCATGCCCATCGCGCTCATCCCGCCATCAATGGTGATGTCCTGCCCTTTGATCCATGCACTTTCAGCCGAGATAAGGTAAAGGATGACATGGGCAATTTCTTCAGGTAAGCCCGGCCGGCCGGCACGTGTAATGTTCTTCGCCACTTTAGGGCCAAAAGCTTTGGTAAAATCATCCAGAATACCTGTGCTGACGGCAGCAGGGCTGACGCAATTCATGCGGAAACCTTGCTGGATCATCCGTTCGGTTTGGGCAAGTGTATACACAATCACCGCTTCTTTTGAGAGGTTATAGGCACGGGTGTCATCAATATCATGATCTGTGATGAAACCCGTAACATCTGTCCAATCGGATGCCATCAAGGCTTTGACCTGGTCCAAGTTTTGTTGCCACATGGCACCTGCACGCGACGCGGTATTCACAATCGCCGCATGTGGGGCCAGCTTTGGCATGATGCCTTCAAGGAACGTCCGGAAACCAAAAAAATTGACGCGCAGAATTAATTCTTTCAACCCATCACGTGGCGGCAAGCCAGCGTTATTTATCAATGCATCAAAAGGGCCGTTAACACTATCAATCGCGGCATGGATAGCGTCTGGGTCATTCAAATCCAGCTTAACCCATTCTGTAACCGGTCCTTTAGGTTCTGCCAAGTCGAACACGGTGACGTCATGACCTTGGTCCGTCAACATGTGAACAATCGCTGCCCCGATGCCCGTGGCGCCACCTGTTAATGCTACATGCATGGAATATTCCTTACGTTAGATATTTTTCGTTAGTTAGAGAAGAAAACCTGCAGGGCCAGAGATGGAATGTGGTTCAGCAAATGCCAACACACCGTCATAACCCAGATTTCGGCCGATCCCAGAAAGTTTAAAGCCGCCAAAAGGCCCACGACCATCTTGGGCCATCGGACCATGGCCGTTAAGATAGGTGTAGCCTGCCTCAATCCGGCGTGCGAGCGTCGTTGCGCGTGCGCTGTCTTGTGTCCAAATGGACGAACAGAGACCAAATTCGCTGTCATTTGCGTAGGCGATAGCTTCATCATCAGTTGTGAATTTCATGATCGGCAAGATAGGCCCAAACTGTTCTTCCCGGACTACGGAAAGAGATGGATCTGCATCATAAACCAAGGTTGGACGCTGGAAATACCCACCGCCATGATAAAGCGCTTCATCAGGCACTTGGCCACATTCACGCATATCAGCACCATTGGCGCGTGCTTCGGCGATCATATCCGTGACAACACGTAATTGTTTGGCGTTATTAACCGGCCCCATTGTCGTTTCAGGAAGAAGACCATCACCCACCACCGCGCGTTCACACGCCGCCGTCAAGCCATCCACCACATCATCATAACGGCTTTCATGAACATATAGACGTTTTAGCGCCATACAGATTTGCCCAGATGATGCAAATGCCGCCAAATACATGCGATTGAACACATCATCATCTAATGCCGCATCTTCCAGAATTAAGGCTGGATCATTGCCGCCTAATTCAAGCGTGACAGGTGTGATGTTTTCAGCAGCCATTTTCATAACATGACGGCCTATGGCAACAGAGCCTGTGAAATTAACATTGCGCACCAGCGGATGGCCTACCAAAGGGTCACCGATAGCAGATGCAGAACCAGTGATGATATTGACCACCCCGGGCGGCAGCATATTGGCAATGATCTGAAGTGTAAGTGACGGCGCAAGTGCCGAGTTTGCGGATGGTTTCACCACCACGGTATTACCTGTGACCAGCGCTTGCGGAAGCTTGGCCCCTAGGATAGATAGCGGCCAGTTCCAAGGAACGATCAATGCAGCGACACCGCGGGGCTGGCGCGTGATGACCGTATCAAATGGCGGGCCTTTAATTTCTTCTTCAATGGCCATGCGGTCACCGTAATCAGCCACCTGGCGGAAACGGTCACCAAGACGTGACATTTCCAGCAGCGTTTCACGTGCGATTTTACCGTGTTCGCGCGTAAAGAGACGTGAGCGATATGCAATATCATCTTCGTCGGCATTTAGTTTATCAGCAATGGCACGCAGCATGTTCGCACGTTCGCCAAAGCTTAGGGCTGCCCAAGATGGAAAGGCGCGATGCGCGGCCTGGACAGCATCTTCGACATCATCAGTCGTCGCGGCGGCGGCATGGCCAACCAATTCATCAGGGCGGGCAGGATTATGGATAGCATAGGTGGCGCCATCAGATGAAGGGCGACGCAGACCATCTATATAAAGATCAGTTGTTACTGTTGCGTTCGAGCTCGTCATCTTTGTTCCTTTACCGTATCGCAATGCATTTAGTGGTTAATGCATGTTAAAATCTTAAGGGAAGATTGCGCCGACCAATGCCGGCGCAATGCAAATATGTGAAGGCTTATGCCTATTCAAGTACACCGATTTCACGGTAGTAACGCGCAGCACCTTCATGGACTGTCATGCCGCCAATATTCTTGGCTGCAAATTCAACGTTAAGCTGCTTTGCCCAAGGTGCATCGGAAGTCACTTGGTCTATGTTTTCCCAGAATGTCTTTGTCATGTTGTAGACAATGTCTGCATCAAGGTCACCGCGAACACCAATACCAACTGGCACGTTCATTGACATAACAGCAGTTTCGTTCTTCTGGCCGCTATAGATGCCTGCTGGAATTTCATCACGGAAACGGTACTTACCTAGGAATTTATCCACCGCAGCACCTTCATGGTTTTCAGGGCCGATGAAGCGAATGTCTTCAGTTTCTGTGAACTGAATGAACTGACCACATGGATCAATACAACCATTCACATAAACGTCGATCTTACCGTCTAGGAATGCCTGATAACCAGTGGCCCAGTTTGCTTTGATCGCTTCGTAGTCTTTACCAACTTCAAGGCCTGTGGATGATTTAATCCAGCCACGTGCAGCATTATACGCACCGCCACCTTGTGGGCCTAGGAATACGGTTGCGCCTTCGATGTCATCAAGTACCTTGATATCGCTATCCGCACGTACGGTGAAGTGATACTGGCCGTAAGGATAGAGCATCAAGAGATGCAGGTTCTTTGACAGTTCTGGGGCTTCAGGCTCATTCTTATACATGGCCTTGCCTTTTGACATAAGGAAATGGATGACCTGATTTGTCATGGCCATATCCAAGTTACCGCGACCAACTTCCATCATGTGAAGCGTAGCAGCACCGCCGCCAGAAACTTCGATTTCAACACCGTCGAGGTTATTTGTCACAATATTGGCAAATGTTGACATGGTAATGGCTGCACTAAGGCTTGGTGCAATTGTTGCCATTTTCAGTTTTGTTTCTGCGATTGCAGACGTTGATAACAGCATGGATGCTGCTACGGCTAAGGTTAATTTACGCATGATTTACTCCCTATCAGTTGCGTTATTCATTATGTATTTGCAGCCTTTGGGGTGCTATTATTTAACAACAACCGGTGGGCGGCGATCAGGATTAACCCAAAACCAAAGGCAAAACCTGAAATTGAAAAGGATGGAAACAACACCAGCAAACCTGTTGCGGTTCGTAATAACCGTTCTAGTGTTTTTAAACGATATTTTTCCATACCTGTTAAAGCGGATGTCAACAGCCACATTGACAAGGTAAAGGCCATTATAATCCATCCTAAATCTGCCCAAGACACGGTGGCAATATCTATCATTGCACGGCTTCTTGGCAGATCTTCTCCAAACCAGACGAATAACACCTGGAGTTTGTAAATGACAGCTGGGTGATACACAAACACAAACGGAATGATAAAGCCAGCGAGTGATAAACGTGCGGCCTGAAACCCTGTTTGTAGCGGCGGGGCGCCAGCAATCGGCGCAGCAGCAAATGCCGCCAGCGCAACCGGCGGGGTTACGGTTGAGATCACCGCGAAGAAGACCACAAAGAGGTGAAGCGTCAGCGGGGCGATCCCCACGGTGTCAATGCCAGATGACAATGCAATCACGATGATGAAATAGGTAGCCCCCGGCGGCAGACCCATCCCAAGGACAATAGAACCGATTGCCACCACGATGAGGGTTAGGAATAACGGGCCATCTGATAACTGGGCAAGCAACAATGCAAGACGCCCTGAGAAACCAGAGACCTGAATTAGACCAACGATTAACCCAATAGCGGCCACGATGATGATAATCGTTGCGGCCATGCGCCCACCATCAACCAGTGCTTTCAATACTTTACGTGTGCTGCGGAACCCTGGGAATAGCACAAGCGATGAGACCAGCGCCGCCACAAAGCCGTAGAAGCCAGCCTTCAGCACAGACGGTTGAGCGAACAAGAAGTAACTGAGCGTCGTGATCGGAATGATGAAGACAAGGCATTGTACCAATTCATCACGTGTTAGGCTGGGGCGTTTTTCTTTTGGCAATGGGCCGATGCCTTGCTTGCGGGCTTCGAAATAGACCGTCAAGAATGTGCCAAGGTAGTAGAAAATAGCAGGGATAATCGCCGCAATCACGATATAGCGATATTCAAGGCCAATTTGCCCTGCCACGAAGAAGGCCACCACCCCCATCACCGGCGGCATGATCTGACCACCTGTTGATGCTGCGGCTTCGACGCCTGCCGCAAATGATGGTTTGAAGCCTGATTTTTTAATCACAGGGATGGTCATCACACCGGTAGAAACGACGTTTGAGATTGCCGCGCCTGACAGCGTTCCAAAAAGTGCCGAAGATGCAACCGCAGCGTGGGCAGCACCGCCAGTAAGCCTGCCGGTAATGACATTAGCAATCTTCATCAGCAATGCACCCGCACCAGAGCTGGTAAGGACAGTGCCGAAAATGATGAAGATTAACACATTGCCAGAGACAACTTGAATAGGCTGACCAAACATGCCGCCTGTCTGCGCCCAGAAATTAAGCACCATTGTCCGCATTGATTGCGTGGCCGTGCTTTCAGAGCCTGCAAAAATACCAGCCCAATCCGGGATATAACCACGGATAAAGAAATACACCAACCAGAACCCACAAAACGCCACGATAAAACCGCCATAAAGACGATAGGTCAGGTAAAGCATGATCGCGGTGATGATAGGGAAAATATAGTAATCAATGGCCTGAGCTGATGGCAAAACACCATCATCCAGTGCAAAAAGGTTTGAAATCCAGATCACTAAAATTACAGCGATGGTGGCAGAAATCACCCAGTTTAACGCCTTTGATTTATGCATATTCAAAGAAATAACCAAAAACCCACATAATATAGGCAGGCCAAGGATCATACCTGTTGCCAGCAGAACCCCTTGTTCGACCGCGCGGAACGCTGCGCCTAGCCAATGCGTTTTCAGCAAGACACGCTTTTCACGGCGCGATAGTTCTTCAAAATCAGCGGTGGTGTTTTCAATAATGAAGTGGATCAGCTCACCCAATGGGCCAGACGCCGCATATAACAGGACAACAAAGGACAGGATCAGCGCCATAAGGTCCGCTGCTTTTTTGTTGAAATCGATATCTGCGTTGATGGATGCCATGATGTTTAACCTATTGATTTTCTGATGTCTTCTGCAGCCCAAATATAGGTGTTGCGGGCGGTGGCGTTAATTTCGGTTTCTGCTAATTTTTCAAGCGTATCAGCTTTCAATAATGACGCATCACACATATCAAGGGCAATCAGATGGTCACATAATTCAAGCCGCCATTGCAGGTCATCAGCCGTGGTCGCCGCGTCCATTAGTGCCGCAACACCGCCTGCAAGGTCAGCCATCCGTTGGGCACGGTCACGCGTGGCAAGTGACGCTAAATGCGTCGGGTTGCCATCATACCAACCCATAGTGCCTGTCGCAAAAGCACGTGCAGACCATGTTAACTTGCCATAAAATTCCTGTAGCCATGGTTTATCCTGCAGCCCTTCAGGCAAGGTAAGCGTGGCGCAAATATCATCAAGCGAAAGGCCTTCATCCATGCCGTTGGCGGTCTCCCGCATGACATGCAAGATTGCATCGCGCGTGGTGGTTAAGACCGTCCGCACATTTTCTGCACCAAATACTGGTTTTGTATGACCGGGGGCCAATACCTCAACCCCTAAATCTGCCATAAGACCAAGACTGTCTGCCCATTTTTGGAAATCACGATAAGCGGTACCACGGATCGCATAAAGATTTGGAAAAGCGTGATACCAGTTATCACCGCTGAATAGGATTTTCAGTTCAGGCAACCAGACGATCAAGTGATCTTTGGTTTCACCAGGGGCGTGAATAAGCTGTGCCGCGACACCATCCAAGTCGATATCACAATCTTCAGTGATAATATCTGTCGGCTGGATAACGCCTGCCCCCATCCCGGCCATTGGACGATCACCCGGCCCAACACCAAGGCTAATACGTTGGTCATTGGTAAGCCCTATGCCAAATTGCATCATGGTGCGGCGCATTAATGATTTATTGGCGGCAATCATGGTCGTATCGACATCAACAAGGTCTGATTTGAAAAGATGCGACGCAATGATCGGGACCGAATTACCTTCACTAAAGACCGCAGCACCAGAGATATGGTCACGGTGGCTATGGGTGTAGATAATGCGCCCAACCGGCTTTTGGCAATGTTCACGAAATGCTGCCAAGATGTTTTCAGCAGCAGAGG
>CBFIAO010000012.1:0-31722 GCA_965660595.1 Puniceispirillales bacterium (SeqCode)
GATGTGTCGCCAGCCGATATTGTGAAACTTCAGGATCATTAACCAAGCCGGATTTAACCATCCACCATCCGATTACCCCTTGCATGCCGCCAAGGAATAGCAACACAGATAACCGTAGGCCAAAACCATGAGGGATCATTTTCTTTAATGCAAAAAAGAACAAAGGGATAGCAAAGGCAAGTCCAATGAGCCGACCTAAAACACGGTGCACGTATTCCCAGAAGAAAATCGTTTTAAAGCCACTAATATCCATATCAACGTTAATGTGAATATATTCAGGTGAGGCTTGATATAACGCATATACACGCGCCCATTCGGCGTCATTCATTGGTGGCAAGATGCCCATCAGCGGGCGCCATTCCACCATAGATAACCCGCTGCCGGTCAGGCGGGTGATACCGCCAACAACCACCATACCAAAGACAAGCGCTGCCACGGCAAAAAGCCAAATGACAACAGGACGATCTGATTTTTGTTGTGTTGCTATAACTGTGCTCATACCCGAACTATTAGCGCGGAATCGCGCAATCTGAAAGTATATTGGGTAATCTTGGAGCGAGGCAAATTGATGCACCAGTTTCAAGAAATTGCTCAAAAGGATAAAAAAAGTGGGGAACTTAGAGTTTCTAGCATGTTTTTTTATCTTTTTTACCCACTGGCCTTGACGTATCCCGACTTAACACTCATATGCATAACAGCGTAATTAGCACTCATTTAGTGAGAGTGCCAAACTTGGGTGTCCAAGGGCGGCCTCAACGGTGCTAACTACATTAATTTAATTAACCTTTCAGGAGGACAGGCATGAACTTCAAGCCTCTTCACGATCGCGTTTTGATCCAGCGTGTCGAAAGCGAAGAAAAAACCGCTTCAGGGATTATCATTCCAGATACAGCGCAAGAAAAGCCAATGCAGGGCACCATTGTTGCTGCTGGTTCAGGTTCTAAGGACGAAAGCGGTAAAGTCACACCACTCGATGTTAAATCAGGTGATACTGTTTTGTTCGGCAAATGGGCCGGTACAGAAATTAAGATTGATGGGACAGATTACCTCATCATGAAGGAATCCGACATCATGGGTATCCTCGGTTAATCCTGCGCGATTAATCAGGACAGATTCTCAAGTGTAATAAGAAAGGTAAAGCAAATGGCTGCCAAAGACGTAAAATTCGGCTCAGATGCCCGTACCCGCATGATGGCTGGCGTGGATATCCTCGCCAATGCGGTTAAAGTAACACTCGGTCCAAAAGGCCGGAATGTTGTACTCGATAAGCCCTTCGGTGCTCCACGCATCACCAAAGATGGTGTGACAGTTGCCAAGGATATTGAGCTTAAAGACAAGTTTGAAAACATGGGCGCACAGATGGTGCGTGAAGTTGCCTCAAAAGCCAATGATATGGCTGGTGACGGCACAACAACAGCAACTGTGCTTGCGCAAGCGATTGCACAGGAAGGCGCAAAAGCCGTTGCTGCTGGCATGAACCCAATGGACCTCAAGCGTGGGATTGATCTTGCGGTTGAAAACATTGTTGAAACACTCAAGTCACGTTCAAAAGCAATCACCACTTCTGACGAAGTTGCTCAGGTTGGTACAATCTCTGCAAATGGTGAAGCTGAAATTGGTGCAATGATTGCTCAGGCAATGGAGAAAGTTGGCAACGAAGGTGTTATCACCGTAGAAGAAGCCAAGTCACTTGAAACTGAACTTGAAGTCGTTGAAGGCATGCAGTTCGATCGTGGTTACTTGTCACCTTACTTCGTTACTGATGGCGATAAGATGAAAGCTGTCATGGAAGAGCCTTACATTCTTCTTCATGAAAAGAAGCTGACAAACCTTCAGGACATGCTGCCAATTCTTGAAAAAGTTGTACAGTCTGGCCGTCCACTGCTGATCATTGCTGAAGACATCGAAGGTGAAGCACTTGCAACACTAGTCGTTAACCGTCTTCGTGGCGGTCTTAAGGTTGCTGCTGTTAAAGCACCTGGCTTCGGTGATCGCCGTAAGGCAATGCTGGAAGACATCGCGATCCTAACAAATGGTACCGTGATCTCTGAAGAAGTTGGCATCAAGCTTGACAGCGTCACTCTTGAAATGCTGGGTTCAGCCAAGCGTGTTGAAATCACCAAAGAAAACACGGTGATCGTTGACGGTTCAGGTGAAAAAGACACCATCGTTGCACGTTGTAACCAGATCCGTGCGCAGGTTGAAGAAACAAACTCTGACTACGACCGTGAAAAACTGCAGGAACGTCTGGCCAAGCTGGCTGGCGGTGTTGCAGTGATCAAGGTTGGTGGTGCAACAGAAGTTGAAGTGAAAGAACGCAAAGACCGCGTTGATGATGCGATGCACGCAACACGCGCTGCCGTAGAAGAAGGCATTGTTCCTGGCGGTGGTACTGCATTGGTTAAGTCAATTCCAAACCTTGAAAAGGTTAAGGGTGAAAATGACGATCAAAATGTAGGCATCAACATCGTTCGCCGCGCTATCCAAGCTCCTGCACGTCAGATCTCTGACAACGCTGGCGCAGATGGTGCCGTAATCGTAGGTAAGCTGGTTGAAGACCAGTCAGACATCATCGGTTACAACGCACAAACAGGTGTGTTCGAAGACCTGATCAAAGCTGGCGTTATTGACCCAACTAAAGTCGTACGTTCTGCTCTTCAAAATGCTGCATCAGTGGCAAGCTTGTTGATCACCACCGAAGCTATGGTTGGTGACCTGCCTGAGCCAGCAGCACCAGCAGCACCAGGTGCGCCTGACATGGGCGGCATGGGCGGCATGGGCTTCTAATCAGGCCAACGCTAAATTACATTAAGGAAGGGCCGGTTTTGCCGGCCTTTCTTTTTGCCTGAAATTTGGGTTTAATACCTTAACCAAGGGGATATCCATGCCAGCATCCATTACCTTCCGGCCACATCATTTTCTATGCAGCCTAGGCTATCAGGGTAAAGGCTATGATGATGCGTTTACCAAGAATATGGATAATGTCGTCACCCATGGTTTGCATCAACATGGCGGTGATAACACTCTGATCACCGTTACCCATCAAGCGGATATAATTTGTGGTCCATGTCCACATCGCCGCGGTACCGGTTGCGCATCACAAGAAAAAATTGATGGGCTTGATGCACGGCACGCGGAACGACTTGGCCTTGAACATGGCACTACACTGACATGGGGTACGGCAAAAGACATGATTGCAGCTAAGGTACAAAAAGGTGATTTAACTGACTTATGTGCGGGTTGTCAGTGGCTTGACCTTGGTTTATGCGAAGATGCGCTGGCGCGTCTTATTGACAATAAAAACAGCTAAAAACTGGGCTAAAAAAACCAGCGTATAAAAAAAGGGCGGGAAAACCCGCCCTTGATTTAATCATTATTCAGCAGAATTACTTCTTACCTAACAACTTCCATGCAAGCGGCATTACTGCAGCGGCAAGGATCAGTTTAGCAAGGTCAACGCCATAGAATGGAAGAAAACCTGCAGCAAGTGTCTTGCTTGGTGTCAGCCCAAAAGTCATGCCAAGGAAAAGAAGACCCGGAACATAAAGCACAAGGTTACCTGCAAGCATCGCAAAAGCAGTAGAGATAGGGTTACGGTCCCAGCCATTTTCGGCCAGATATCCAGTTAAGAAAGCAGCTGGCACAAATCCATAAAGGAAGCCGGCTGTTGGCCCTACCAATGCTGGGGCGCTTGTGCCCATGGCAAAAACTGGGGCGCCCAACGCGCCTTCCACTAAATACGCGATCACCGCGAGTGCGCCGCGGCGTGATCCAAGCGCCATGCCAACAACAAGAACGCCAAATGTTTGGCCTGTTGCTGGAACAGGGCTGCCCGAAACGGGAATGGCAATCTGGGCAGTTAGCGCGATCAGGATGGAGCCAGCCAACACCAGAAGGATGTTGTTAACCATTGAAGTTTTGCCGCCACCTAATAGTGATGTGGCAAGACTTGGTGAAGGAGTCATTGAAAGAACAGACATTAGTTTTTCCTTATGATGTCAGTGTTCGAGAAGAATTCACCCTACCTAGGCTTGCGTTGAAAATCAAATCCCGCGTTATATGTTATCCTTCAAAAACTGATGGGTGATCTGAGTAGCTTCAGCTAAGCCAAGGCGTTCCACCGAAACGCCTGGCGGAAATGCACTTAACATGCGACTCGGCAAACGGCTATCCAGCACGACAAATACGCCGCGGTCATTACCTTTGCGTACCAGCCGTCCAAAGGCCTGACGTAATTTCATGCGGGTGGCACGATCCGACCATTGTTCACGACCGTAATGTTGGGCGCGGGCTTTGAACAACATGTCGGGACGTGGCCATGGCACGCGGTCAAAAACAATCAATTGCAAAGCACGCCCGGGCACGTCAATACCATCCCGCACCGCATCTGTACCCAACAGGCATGAGCTTGGGTCTTCGCGGAAAATTTGAAGCAATGTTTGCAAATTCATGGCGTCAATATGCTGGGCATAGAGTGGCAATCGGTGGTGGTCTAATGTTGGTGCCAAGTGATAATGCACCTCTTTCAACCGACGTATCGCCGTAAATAACCCAAGTGCGCCGCCGCCACTCGCCTGCATCAATCCTGCCATTGCACCTGCTGTTTGCATGGCATTTTCACGTTCAAGGTCATTGACCACCAACACTTTGGTTTGACTTTCATAATCAAAAGGTGAGGCAACTGCCGAAACGATAGCTGGACTTGGTAAATGCACAGCACCGGTTAGTTTACTGGCAAAGTCCCAATCACTATCCATCGGTAATTCTGCGGTAGCGTCAGTATGGTCTGTTAATGTCGCTGATGTAATGACCGCGCCATGTGCTTGGTTCAACACTGTCCGGCTAAAGGGTTCACCTGGGTCAAGGTAATGACGACGTAACCCAATATCAATATCTTCCCCCATCCGTCGGCTGGCTTCCATCCAGTCCACAAAACCTGGCCGGCCTTCTGGTGAGGGCGGATTAGCAATGTCGAGTAACATTTGTCGCCAAGCCGAAAGCGGCCCTTGTGCCCGCCGGATTAATCCGCGTGCTGCCCCTTCCAATCGTGCGCGGGTGGCGGTGTCAAGTTCATCTGCTTGATCTGCCAGCATTTTGCTTAATCTATTTGCCAATCGTTCAAGTGGAGATATCAGTTCTTTCAATGCATCAGCTAAACCCAATGCCATCAGGCTTAACTCATCATCAATGGGGTAAAGCCCTGCTTCAAGGTTATAAAGGCTATCTGGGGATGACACGCGGGCATAAATCTCTTGGCGCACACGGAAAAGAAAACGTTCCACCGGTCCATCTGGCGCAACTTCTGATAGGCGTTGCCGCCACCCTGCAGCGGGCAAAATGCGGGCAGCCTCCAGTGAAGCATCAACATCTGCCATTGCGGCATCATCACCTGATAATAAATCTTCAAGTCTTCTTTTGATGCCGCGGGCGCGGCTTTTTTGACGTCCTTCATGCCCCCTGATCCAGCTGCGCAGGTCGGCTGCTTCCATGCCACTAAAAGATACGGAAAACGCGCTATCTGCAGCATGAAAAACATGGTGTCCTTCGTCGAAAACATAGCGTGTGGGCTGGCTTGATTGTTCCCCTGACGGCACGATGGCGGCCATAGCAGCTGAAATCATGACTAACGCATGATTGGCAACAACAATATCAGCACGCCGTGATTTCTGCCGTGATTTTTCAACAAAACATTTTTGATAATGACGGCATGCGGAATGGATGCACTCACCGCGCCTATCCGCAAGGCCAATCGTTGGTCCTTGGCCTAACAAATCCGTCAACCATGCGGGGAATCCTGGACCGGTTAGATCACCATCTGGGTTGGCTTCGGTCCACCGTGCCATCAACCCTAATGCAGTGGCATGTCGCGGTGCCGCAGCAACAGAAGACAATGCATCTTCAAGATTTAAAAGACATAAGTAATTCTCACGCCCTTTGCGTATCACCACCTTGGCGTCACGTTCTTCGCGGTCTGGATAATACCGCGCCATTTCCTCTACCACTTGGTGTTGCAAACTTCTGGTATAAGTTGATACCCAAACAGGTGCTTTGTTGTCTTCGGCCCATACCGTTGCAGGGGCCAAATAACCCAGTGTTTTACCAGTGCCAGTGCCAGCTTCTGCCATCACCAAGATAGGGTCTTCAGGTGCACGCGGTGTTCCAAATGCTGGAAGTAAACTTGCGGCAAAGGCTTTTTGCCCTGGCCTGACTTCGGCATGTTTGCCCAGCATGGCGTGCAGCCGATCTTCTGTGGCATTAAGCGAGATGGGGAATGCGCCTGGTTCTTGAGGTGCTGTATATTCTTGAATTTCTTTAAGCCGCATCCATACCGATGCACCGCGGCTATCAGGTGGGCCTTCAGGTGGCATTGGATGGCCTAAAGCTGCCAATACTGATGGTCCCCAACCCCAACCACCTTGTGTCATCATGCTTGCAATGCGTGCTGCGTGATCTTTCTTGGTGTCGGAAAGCATGGACAGTTCGGTCAGTAAGCGTTGACATGCCTGCGGGATGAGTAAGGCGTGGTCATCATCATTGCCATGAATATCTAACCCAAGACTTTGCCCTAATCCGCGCGCGGTGGGTAGACAGAACTGACTTGGCCGAACAAATGCAAAAAGCTCCAGCGCATCAAGTCCATCAAGCGCACCTAATCCGTTTGTTTCCATCCCAAGCCGTGTTGCAGTCCATCGCTTATGGCAAAATAACGCATGGCGTTTATCTAAACGTGCGACAGCATCTTGGCGTCTGATCATTTCGATTTCGCCATCCGCAGTAATCCAAACCACATCTTTTGCCAAAGGCATAACGATCGGTAAGGCTGGTAAAGTAACATGCGAGGGCACGGAAGAACGTGTTTGATCAGACATAATTTCGTTGTACCTGATGACGCTGATTAATACCAGATCATGTGGTATGAATGCGGCAAGATGGACTTCCTGTTGACTGAATCACACCCCCGCCATATGGTGCGAAGCGATTATTGATTTTCTTGGATTCTATCATGACGTCACCAGTATTAAATGCGCAGATTTTCACTGATGCTAAAGCATGGCCTTTTGCAGAGGCACGTAATCTTATTAAACGCCTGGAGAAGATGAAATTAACACCATCTTCAGACCGTCCAGTATTGTTTGAAACAGGTTATGGCCCATCTGGTTTACCTCACATTGGGACATTTGGTGAAGTGGTGCGCACAACAATGGTGCGCAAAGCATTTGAAGAAATGACAGGTTTGCCAACACGTCTTATTTGCTTTTCGGATGACATGGATGGCCTCAGAAAAGTGCCTGATAACGTGCCGCAACAAGATATGATGTCGGAACATCTTGGTAAAGCGCTTACTGATGTGCCAGATCCATTTGGCACTCATGACAGTTTTGGCGCACATAATAACGCTCGCCTGCAAGGTTTCTTGGACGGCTTTGGCTTTGAATATGACTTTTTTTCAGCAACTGATTGTTATCAATCAGGCCAGTTTGATGATGCATTGCTTACGGTGTTAAAAAATTATGACGCTGTCACTAATGTCGTGCTGCCTACGCTTGGTGAAGAGCGCCGCGCAACCTATAGCCCATTCATGCCTATCTGCGCCGACACACGCGAAGTACTTCAGGCAGAAATTACAGCGCATGATGCCGCCGCAGGCACGATCGAATACCGTGATCCCCGTAATGGCAATATTAAAACAACAGCGGTGACAGGCGGGCAGTGCAAATTACAATGGAAATGTGATTGGGCAATGCGCTGGTATGCACTTGGTGTTGATTATGAAATGTCAGGCAAAGACCTTTCAGAAAGCGTGATCTTGTCATCTAAAATTACGCGCATCATGGGGGGCACAGCGCCAGAAGGTATTTCTTACGAATTGTTCTTGGACCAGAATGGTGAGAAAATTTCAAAATCAAAAGGTAATGGGCTTAGTGTCGAAGAATGGTTAACATATGGCACGGCAGAGGCATTGTCGCTCTTTATGTATAATCAGCCTAAACGTGCAAAGCGGCTGTTTTTTGACGTTGTGCCAAAGATGGTGGATGAATATTTCACGCATCTGGAAAAATATGCTGAAGCTGAACCACAAGCTAAAATTGAAAATCCTGTTTGGCATATTCATGGTGGTACACCGCCATCTGAAACGGTGCCAGTCAGCTTTTCTCTTTTATTGAACCTTGCAGGTGTCTGTCAGGCGTCATCGCCAGATGTGATCTGGGGCTATCTTGAACAATATGCATCAGGTGTAACGCCAGCAACCCATCCAGAATTAGATCGTCTCGTGCGTTATGCGGTGACCTATTATCAGGAACGTGTTCATCCGTTCAAAACCTACCGCGCACCGACCGCAGATGAAGTCGTACATTTACATGACCTTGATGGGCGTTTATCAGCCCTGCCTTCTGATGCACCGGCCGAAGACATTCAATCTGCTGTTTTCGCAGCTGGTAAAGACGCAGGCTATGATCCACTTCGTGATTGGTTTGGCTGCCTTTACCAAGTGCTGCTTGGCCAAAATGAAGGCCCACGCATGGGTTCTTTCATCAAACTCTATGGGGTGGATGAAACACGCCAGCTTATTGCCAATGCAATTGATGGCACGTTAGGGGGCTGACGTGATTTGGTCACTTGCGGCTAAACTTGCCAAAACCTTGCCCGGGGAGCCAGCGCATCAACTGGCGGTAAAGTCACTTGCTGCAGGAATTGGCCCTGATCGCCGCCGACAACTTTCTTTTGGTCGCCTTAAGACGCAGATAGCAGGGATTGATGTCTCAAACCCTGTTGGTCTTGCGGCAGGGTTTGATAAGAATGCTGAATGCATGAACGGTGCGCTTAATCTTGGCTTTGGTTTTGTCGAAGTGGGCACCATCACCCCAAAGCCCCAGCCAGGTAACCCTAAACCGCGTGTCTTTCGCTTGCCTAGTGATGGAGCGGTCATCAATCGTTATGGCTTTAATAATGAAGGCATGGACCGGGCTTTTTCGCGGCTTGATGCGTATAGAACATCAAATTCCAAAGGTATTGTTGGGGTTAATATTGGCGCAAATAAAGATGCTGATGATCGGGTTGCTGATTATTATACCACCGCCTATCGCCTCGCCACGCATGCAGATTACGTCACGGTTAACGTATCTTCGCCCAACACCCCTGGACTGCGTGGTTTGCAAGAATCGCATGTATTAAAAGATGTACTTGATGCAGCAAAAGCAGGCATGGCAGATGCTGGTGCAGTGCGCCCATTATTCTTAAAAATCGCGCCGGATCTTGATGATCAAGGTTTGACAGATGCTGTTGATGTTGCCTTAGATGCTGCATTAAGTGGGATGATTATCTCCAACACCACCATTGCACGGCCAGCAGGTTTAACACATCGTCACAAAACTGAAACTGGTGGTCTTTCAGGGCAACCGTTATTAATCCCATCTAGCATCATGTTGGCAAAAGCAGCAGCACATCTTAAAGAATCATCACATACCCATGCCCTACCATTGATTGCTGCTGGCGGTGTGTCATCGCCCGAATCGGCATACCTCAAAATCTTATTAGTTGTATCATTGGTGCAGGTCTATACCGCGCTTGCAATTCATGGCCCAGATTTACCGCATACTATTATTTCTGGACTTGATCAGCTTTTGGCAAAAGATGGCTATGCCCACATTGATGATGCATGTGGGGTTATTCCTGATATTGATACAGCGTTGATGCATGTGGGCCTAAATAACGCCTAATCGATCACGCCTTAATAGTATCACCCATGATCATCCGTCATTCTTCGTGTTGATATTTTTTATCTTGGTCAATGCAACATGAAGTGGTGATGGGAATGGATGTACGCGTTCATGCATGTCTTGGTTATGCTCGGCGGTGATATCTAGCCTTAAATCAGCAACTTCATGCACCAAATACCGAACTAATGCTGAAAGCGTATAGTCTTCTGGGCGTACCCCTTCAATTCGTGAACAAATTTCATCTACGGTGAGGTTTTCTTCACGCGCAATTTTATCGATGTTATCCCAAACATATTTTTCAAAAGACAGGGATGTTCGGTTTTGTCCTATATAAATATTTCTTTTAAAACGAGCTAAAGGGTCATTATGTTTTTGGTTCGTTCTATTCATCTTTACATGAACCTATCCTGTAATCTGTTACCATTATTGACGAGGTAAAAGGTTAGAATGTAATAATCAGGATAAATTAGATTACCTTTTGTCCATATTAAATAGTTTAAAACCTTATGCTTTAGTATAGCAACAAAACTTCGGTTAATAATGCTACCCTAAAGTTGAATATCGATATCTTAAGGATCATACATATTTATCTGTAGCGAATGAGTTCAGGCTTGACGTTGCAGTGCAGGCAGGGTATTAAAACCCTCAATGCGGCCTCGGCCGCTTTATCTATTTCTTGATTGATAAACAAATTGATGAAAGGGGCGAGGCTATGGCACGTCGCTGTGAACTTACCGGCAAAGGCGTGATGACAGGCAACAATGTCTCACACGCAAAAAACCGTACCCGTCGTCGTTTCCTGCCAAACCTGCAGCAGGCGTCTATGTTGAGCGAATCTCTCGGTAAGAGTATTTCTTTCCGTGTATCTGTATCTGCAATCCGTACGGTAGAAAAGACAGGCGGCATTGATGCGTTCTTGCTGAAGGCTAAAGACGAAAATTTAAGCCGTGATGCACTGGCTGCAAAGAAGGCGATCAAAGCGGCACAAGCCAGCTAATCGACTTTTTAACCTGATAAATTTAAACCACCTCATGCGAGGTGGTTTTTTTATGCTTAGCGTTTGGAACGTCTTTACGATGCACGTTTTCGGCGGCGTGAGGATGTTGTTTCTTCATCAAACAAATCCGCCAGCTGTGTGGTTACCGCCCCGCCAAGTTGGTCAACATCGGTGATGGTGACTGCACGTTGATAATACCGCGTGACATCATGGCCAATACCAATGGCCAGCAGTTCCACCGGTGATTTGTTTTCAATGAGGTCGATAACAGCCCGTAAATGCTGTTCTAAGTAATTGCCAGGGTTAACTGATAATGTCGAATCATCAACCGGTGCCCCATCAGAAATCACCATAAGAATGCGGCGATCTTCACGGCGACTTAACAAACGGTTATGTGCCCAGATTAATGCTTCACCATCAATGTTTTCTTTCAATAAACCTTCACGCAGCATCAAACCAAGTGATTTACGTGCGCGGCGCATCGGTGCATCGGCAGGTTTGTAAATAATATGGCGCAGGTCATTAAGGCGACCCGGGAATGGTGCTTTGCCCCCGCCTTGCCATAACTCACGCGACTGACCACCTTTCCAAGCTTTGGTGGTAAAGCCCAAAATCTCAACTTTGACACCGCAGCGCTCAAGGGTTCGCGCTAAAATATCTGCGGTGACGGCCGCAATCGTGATGGGCCGTCCGCGCATTGATCCTGAATTATCAATCAATATGGTCACGACCGTGTCACGGAATTTGATGTCACTTTCTTTTTTGAATGACAATGCATGGGTGGGCTGGGTCACAACACGTGATAGCTTGCCTGCATCCAAAAGCCCCTCTTCAAGGTCAAATTCCCAACTTCTATTTTGATGCGCCATCAATTTTCGCTGCAGGCGGTTGGCCAGCTTGCCGATAACACTATTCAGGTTATCAAGGTGCTTATCCAACAGGGACCGCAAGCGACTTAATTCGTCAGGGTCACACAGCTCATTGGCTTGAATAACTTCGTCATATTCTTCAGTGAAAATGCGATAAAGTTCACCTTCTGAAGCGCCGGGATCACCTTGCTGGCCACTTTCACCGGCTGGACTTTCGCCTTCAGCCATGGCTTCTTCGCCATCTTCACCATCTTCGTCCTGTTCACCTTGAGCCGATTCCATAGTTTGCGCTTCGCTATCTTGATCGATAGTGTCGCTTTCGCCTTCATCGCCTGCACCTTCAGGTGTTTGCTGCTGGTCATCGTCAGACCCGTCTTCTGCCGATGCGCTATCTTCTTCCGCTTCATCATCACCATCTTCAGGGTCCATGGCGTCCCCCAAATCTGTTTCTAATGCACCGATTAATCTGCGCGCAATCTCAGCATAAGTTTCTTGATGATGGGTGTTTGTTTTCAACCCTTCAATTAATTCACCGGCACGGCTTTCAATCCATGGCCGCCATAAATCAACCGTCATGGCGACATTCTGTGGTGGTTTTTCACCGGTAAGCGCTTCCCGTACCAGTAAGCCTGCAACATCAGCAATAGCAGCGTGGTTTTCACCAGTTGTTTCCGCGGTTGGCGGGCTTAACGGCTGATTGGCATATTTCGCATCAATCTGAGCCTGAATATTTTTAGCAACGCCAGGCATGCCTTCTGCACCAACAGCTTCGACGCGTGCACGTTCCACGGCATCAAAAATTGTTCGTGCGGCGGCCGCTTGCGGCGCCATTTTATTATGTATCCCGTCATTATGATGGGCTATCCAAACCGCAGCGCTATCTGCGGCACCGCGCACTTTCGTATCGTGTAGATCTTCAATCTTAACGTTATTAAAGTTGTTGGGCCGCTGCGGGGTTGGCAGACGTACTTCTGTTGGTGTGATCACAGTGTTGGCGCCGGTGTAACGCACATCATGCTGCGTTCCAGCCATTGCACGCAGGCATGCCGCCGTTGATCGTAAGAAAGTATCGTCTTTATCTGCCATGATAATAGGCTCTAATTGGCGGCAACAGTGAAGACAGTGTCGCCCAGTTCCTCATCAAAACAGCGCTGGAAATATTCAGCAATAATAGGACGTTCCATTTCATCACATTTGTTCAAGAAAGATAAACGGAATGCCAATTTCGCATCACCCAAAATTTCGGTGTTTTCCATCCATGTGATCACCGTACGCGGTGACATGACGGTGGAAATATCACCGCCGATAAAGCCTTTGCGTGTTAAATCTGCAAGGCGAATCATGCTATCGATCAATGCGGTGGTCATAACGGCACTATCTTTCGGCATCTTTCCAGCAACAATATCCATTTCAACTTCATGGGGCAGATAGTTCAACGTGGATACGATAGACCAGCGGTCCATTTGACCTTGGTTGATCTGTTGTGTGCCATGATAAAGCCCAGAAGTATCGCCTAAACCAACCGTATTAGCAGTGGCAAATAGGCGGAAAAACTTATGTGGGCGGATCACACGATTTGTGTCCAGCAGCGTTAACTTGCCTTCAATTTCCAGCACACGCTGAATAACAAACATCACATCAGCCCGGCCAGCATCATATTCATCAAATACTAAAGCAACAGGGTTTTGCAGCGCCCAAGGCAAAATACCTTCACGGAATTCGGTGACTTGCTTGCCGTCTCTAAGCACAATCGAATCCTTACCCACAAGGTCGATACGGCTGATATGGCTATCTAAGTTTACCCGAATACATGGCCAATTGAGGCGCGCAGCAACTTGTTCGATATGCGTGGATTTACCTGTCCCATGGTAACCCTGCACCATCACGCGGCGGTTAAATCCAAAACCTGCAAGGATCGCCAATGTTGTGTCCTTATCAAAAACATAAGAAGGATCCAAATCCGGCACATATTCAGATGTGGCTGAAAACGCTGGAATCTCCATATCAACATCAATATTGAAGACATCGCGTGCATTGACGGTAACATCAGGCTCATTAAGGTGATGCGCTGGCTTACGATCAGATGCGTTAGAATTTTCCGTAGACATAAATAATCCTTCTCATCAAGGGTGGGTCTTACCGCAGGGGCGATATTACCCGCTATTTTCTTTTAAATTACTCAATGTTTTCTTTAAAACCGCATACGCCCAATTAATAGTTTTTAAGCGTTCCTCTGCATCAACAGATCCGCCATTTGCATCAGGGTGGTACGCTTTTGCTAATTCCTTGTAGCGTTTTTTCACTTCTTGCGGGTCAGTGCAAGAAGAAAGTCCAAATATCACCAGTGCTTTACGCTCCTCGGAAGAATAATGGGTTGTTTGTGCATCTTTTGCAGCGTGTTCATCCCCGAATAAACCCATGGGGTCATCAAAATGACGTTGCCAACTACCACCGCCACTAGATGTACCAAATTTCCAGCTAGGTCTTTCCCAGGTGGTTGACTTCCGGATGGCATCTTCCATGCCCAGCTCATCCATGCCATCAAAGTAATTCCAGCTTTTATTATATTCACGCACATGATCAAGACAGAACCAAATATAGTCGCGCACATCATGTGCAGACCTTGGCGCCTTATATTCGCCATCTCCCGTGCATCCATCTTTGGCACAAACGCGCCGATCATGCTGCGGTTCTGTGCGCATGTAAGGGATATCTGGTATGTCAAATTGTTGTTTTTTCATGATTTCAATATACGGTGCTACCATGATGATGCAAGCAGGCATGCTTGAGACAAATTGACCTGTAAATTGATCTTTCATCATGTGCCCCAGATTTAGCAGTTGACCTGCCGGTGAACATATTGGACAGCCCATAAAACTAGGGTATAAACATCACATGACAAGCCATATGGTCGATTGAATTATGACGAGAGAACAACGCATTATTGAAAAGCTTACCGCTGACTTATCACCAACATCAATGGTGGTTCGTGATGTCTCAAATGAACATCATGGTCATGCAGGTTGGCGCGAAAGTGGTGAAACTCATTTTGAAGTCGACATTGCCAGCCCTAAATTTGAAGGCTTAACGCGTGTGGCTGCGCACCGTTTGGTGAATGATGCCCTAGCCAGTGAATTGGCAAACGGACTTCACGCGTTACAAATCCGCATTATTTTATAACGTATCTGCCGCGGCTTTCTTTTGATGCGCCAACGCGAGCACGGCGTCTTCATCAACAGCATGCCCAATACAGCTATCAGCAAGACTGCTGACATCATGTGAGTCGTTACTTGACATGCCTGCGGCACGTTTTTTGCGCGCTTGTTCACCGAAATGTGTCTGGATGGCAACAGTGGCAACCGGGCCCATTAATTCGGTGATATGCGTGCAACCAGTAATCCCGCCAATAGCTTGGCGTACTTTGTTGCGCCAACCAGCGCCAATCTGGATGCCAACTAAACTGCCAAATCCTAGTGTCGCACTAGGGCAGATGGAATACGGTCCTGCAACGGTTTCGGCTTCAGCTGCTAAGATGGTAAGGCTATCATCAATAGTGATTTTGACTTTCATATGATGGAGGGATTCGCCAGCATGGATGATGCCGCGCTCCTCATTTGGGAAATCATACCCTTTCGTATCGATGATCTCACCTTCAATATCGACCAGCCCGTCACTACGCGCATAACCTTCAAGATTAATTTTGCGTTGATGCACCCGTTCTCTTGTGATTGATGTATCAGTCATTATACGCTCCCAATAGGGTTGGCTTATTCAAGCACAGTAACAAATTCATTCTTCGGATTGAGCTAATTTTTCATGCCAGACTCGGATACGTTCAATTTTATTGCGATCACGTCGAAGCACCCTGAAGCGGGTTTCATGAAATCTAAACTCTTGTCCGGGCACAGGGATTGTGCGTGTTTCGTTCAAAATCAATCCTGCGATGGTTGCCGCATCATCATCAGGTAGCTCCCAGCCTAACGCACGATTTAGATCGCGAATGGTGACATGTCCATCCACCACCCATGATCCATCATCTTGCGGCAACAATCCTGGCAAGGTGATGTCATGTTCATCATCAATCGCGCCAACAATTTCTTCTAAAATATCTTCTAACGTCACAATGCCGCGAAAATCGCCATATTCGTCAACGACAATGGCAAAATGTTCACGGCGGTTACGAAATGCCTGCAATTGGTCGATCAACAATGCTGTTTCTGGCACAAAATATGGCGCCGCCGCCGTCTCTGCAATGTTGATTTCTGCTGGCCGGCCTTTTTCGGTTTCTGCCGTGGCTTTATCCAGTCCGCGAAGTAACGCTTTTACATGCAATACTCCAACGATGTTTTCAGGCTTTCCTGAAAAAACAGGATGCCGGGTATAGGGTGATTCCATAACCTGCCGCAAAGCATCCTCTGGGGCACTTTCGGCGTCTATCATCTCGACAGAACCGCGATGGGTCATGACTTCGTCTACGGTGACTTCACCTAGGTCCAACACACTTGCTAACATGGCAGACTGCTCGCGTGTTTCGGCATCACTTGCATCTGCGCCATGCAATTGGATCATGCCGCGTAATTCTACTTCGCGGTCATCTTCGTCATCACCATTACGTTTGGTGAAGGGCCGCACGATACGGTCGAGGCCCCATGATAAAGGCGTCAGGAAAAAAACAATCACGCGCACTATTTTTGCCACACCCAGCGCAAAACGATCGGCATTATTAACGGCATATGTTTTCGGCATCACTTCTGCAAAAATCACCAAAATCACAGTCATGACTAAGGATGCAACCACCACCCCGCCTTCACCTAATGACGCGATGGCCAAAGATGTGGCAAGCGATGTTGCCACCACATTAACCAAGTTATTTCCAATCAATAGCGATGAAATCAGCTTGTCTTTATGTGCCAGTAATTTTTCAACAGCGGTCGCCCGTTCTTCACCTCGTTTGGCAAGTGCGCGCATGCGTGCTTCAGATGCTGCGGTAAGTGCGGTTTCGGAGCCTGAAAAAAATGCTGAGGCCATCAGCAATAGAATAATAGCCACAATTAGGATGAGTATCCCGATATACATTATTCTTGTGTCTCCATCACATCATAGGCTAGTGCCGCATCAACCGACGTATCAACCTGTGCGTTACCAATTCCATGTGGCACGATAAATACAATCTGGCCAGCGGCCACCTTTTTGTCTTTTTGCATATGCGTCATCAGCCTGTTAACGTCCACATCACCCATTCGGTTAGATAACATGGCTCGGCTGGTAGGCAATCCAGCGTTGTTTAAGTGCGTTTTTACACGGTCCAAGTCGTCTTGATTCGCCGTCCCCAGGCGTACGCCTAAACGGTAGGCATCTGTCATGCCAGCAGACACAGCTTCACCATGTAACACTGTGCCATCATACCCCGCCTCAGCTTCATAAGCATGACCAAATGTATGGCCAAGATTTAGCAAAGCACGGCGCCCAGCCTCTTTTTCATCTTCTGCAACAATATCAGCTTTGGCTTGGCAACATCGTGCGACAGCTTCTACCAATGTAGCTTGATCCAACGTTAACAGCTGATCTTGGTGATGATCTAACCAATCAAAAAATTCAGCGTCACCAAGTAATCCATATTTTGCGACTTCAGCATAACCTGCCCGCAATTCCCGTATGGGTAGGGTCGCAAGGCTATTAGTGTCTGCCAGCACGGCTTGCGGTTGATGGAATGCACCGATCAAGTTTTTCCCGGCCTTTGCATTAATACCGGTCTTTCCGCCAACAGAACTATCAACTTGTGCAAGTAAGGTTGTAGGCACCTGAATAAAGGCAACGCCGCGCAATAAGCTTGCGGCAACAAATCCAACAAGGTCACCAATCACGCCGCCACCCAAAGCGATCAACATCACTTTTCGGTCAACGTTAAGCGCAAGCACTTTTTCCATCACGTCACTAAATGTCGCCATAGACTTTGATTTTTCGCCACTAGGTACCAAAATAGTGTCCAGCTTACTGGGGCTATCTGCCAATGATTTTTTTAGCCGTTCAAGATGTGTGTTCTTAACAGCGTTATCGGCGATAATAACCAAATGGCGATCTGCAACTAATGGGCCAATATAGGTTGCAGCATCATCAATAAGCCCAGGGCCAATATGAATGGGGTAAGTGCGTGTGCCTAGATTAACATCAACACGATTATAAAAAACTGACATTATTTTTCCTCAGCACGTGCAAGTGTTGTGATCATCACATTGGTGACCGTGGCAATGGCGTCATTTAAACTCATCCCATCGGTATCAATTGTCAGGTGAGCTTGTGCATAAAAAGGGTCTCGTTTGACCGATAATTCCGTCAATACCTCAACAGGGTTCCGGTCACGCAATAACGGCCGCGACGCGGTATTTGAAATGCGCCCGGCTAAGGTTGCTGGCTGTGCTTTCAACCAAACCGATAACGCATCTTTATTAATAATGGCGCGGGTTTTGTCATGAATGAATGCCCCGCCACCGGTGGATAATATTGCTGGTGTTCCGTTTACAAGATTACCAATTTCACGTGCTTCAATCTCACGGAATTTATCTTCACCATAAAGCTCAAAAATATTTGCAATAGTCATGCCCGCGATATCTTCAATCACGTTATCTGTATCAATGAATGGGGCCTTAAAAACATCGCTTAATGCTTTGCCAATTTTTGATTTGCCCGCACCCATTAACCCGACCAGGGCAATTGAGCGTGTTATGCTGGGCACATCATGGCTTATATCATGCGACTCAAGTTGATGTTGTGGCACGGATGGGCCTGTCCTTCACCAGTATATGCCGCGGTTGACGACATCAGGTTAAATCATAAGGAATTTCAGAGATTAGTGGATAATCTGCCTCATTCCCGTCATAATCACCAATCATATTATGTCTTGGCCGTTTCGGCAATGCGCCAGATTAAGTTGATGTTAAATGAGGTTGGGTATGATCAACGCTAAAAGTCGTAATCTTAAACTATTTGCTAATGCAGACCAACAGATCGGCATATATGGCCAGCGCATCCGCATGTTTGCAATCTCATTATCATCACTTGCTCTTATTGGTATGATGGCGTCAGCGCCTGCTTTTGCCCAGGGCAGGGACAATAACGTCCCGCTTGATCTTACTAAACTTGTTCAAACGACACCTGATAACGCGTCTAGTGATGGTGATGTGTCATCCCAAGATACTGATGAAGCAACACCTCAAGCGCCTAATATATCATCAACTCAGGTCCAATCATCTTCAGCGGAAACATCTGTATCAGGCGAAGATGACACTGCATCACCCAGCGCCAGTCCGATTGTGACATCAACCACATCAATCTCGGTCACGTCATCACTGACCCGCAAAGATCCATCTTCTATCCGCCTTGGCTCACTTGGTCTTGATCGTGAAGATTATGATGGGCTTAACCGATTAATGTGGGAAGGCAGCAATGCTGACACTGTATTATCGCTGATGTCTGGCCTAGATCCCGCACGCACACCAGCGGCACTTCGTCCAGCGCTTGACCATATCATGACGGCCCGCGCAGTTCCGCCCGAAGGCTTTATTGATATCGCACCAGATATCATTAATGCCAAACTGAACTGGCTTGCCTCTTCAGGTGCATCAGATGACCTTGCGGCGATTATTCGCCAATTACCTGAAAGTGATACATGGGAAGACTCAAAAGCATGGTTGATACTGCATGACTTGATGACGCGTAATGATGATGAAGCTTGCAGAACAGCACAGAAAAAAGTCCTGATGACGCTGGATGCACTTTGGCATCAAATCAACGCCTTCTGCGCCGTTATCAAAGGTGAGGAAATGAAAGCTGCATTTGCGCTTGATATTCTTGAAGATAGTGGCGTTGACGATCCGATTTATTTTACGTTAATGCGCCGTCTCACCGATGGTGGTGAGGTGACGATAGAAGACCAGAGTGATCTTTCCATCTTAAATCTAGTGTTGATGGATAGCGCGCGCCTAACTATTGAGGCTGATGCGCTTAAAACCTTGCCAAATAGCTATAGCGGCACGGCCACACGGTTGCGCTACCTAAGCCCTGCTGCCAGCCGGTTAATCGCGGCGCGTGGGTTTGAACACGTATATAATGATAGCGTACCTAGCTTGGCGCAGTCATGGGCATTATTACCGCGTGATGGGTTATCATCTGCGGAAGCGCTGACACGTCTTCGCTTTGGCGGTGATGATGATACCGTCGCGTTAGCACGGCTTAATGCATGGCATGCTATTTCTGCTGAAAAAGATGAACTTAGTGCAGCATCATTGGCGTTTGAAGCCATGGTTGCCGATTTTGCCCATGCAAATCTTAACACTATACCTCTGTGGTTGCCGCTCATTGAAGGCGGGATTAATTCTCCAGAAATTGATGCTAAAATTGGCCCATTAATGGCGTTCGGCACTGAAGGCTCCAAAGTGTTGATGAATGATGCGGCACTGGCATGGCATGATCTGCTTGCGATGACATCAAGACCTGTAGCAACATCATCACTTGCGACGGCTGATGCTTATGACGCCATACCGCTGATCATGGCGCGTGGTCGACCTGTATCTGATATTAACTGGTTGAATGCAGAAAACTTGCGTCCATTAGCGATGGGTTCTTCACTGCCATTTGTGGATATGAAACAAATCGAAACTGCTGCCATGAATGGGCAAAAAGCTGAAACAATGCTCCGCCTGGCCCACTTGATGCAGGAACGCAGTTTGTCGCGTGTTAACCGTGATGATGCTGCCATGCTGGTAGCGCTATTGATGAAGCTAGATATGCCACAAACAGCGCAGCAGCTTGCCCATGATATGTTGGTCACATGGGGCGCAGAACGTCACTTTGCCGAGGCTGAAACAGCACAATAACATCATGTCCCCTTCGCTGCCAATCACGCCAACGCCGCAACAACATGATGTGCGGATGATTGAAAATTATCTTAAAGCGATGATGGCGGAACGTGGCCCTTCACAAAATACAGTGGCGGCATATCGGCGTGACCTTACCGCCGCTATGCTTGGCATGCCCAAAGGCTCATCATTATTATCGGCCACCCCGGATGACTTGCGGGCATTGGTCAAAGCATGGGCAATAGACTTATCACCCCGCAGCCTTGCACGAAAGCAATCTGCGTTGCGTGGATTTATGAAGTTTTTAGTCGAAGATGGCGTTCGTGCTGATGATCCTTCCCTCCATATTGATACGCCAAAATTGGCGCCATCTTTGCCCAAAAGTCTTACCGAAGCTCAAATGGCGCAGTTGATAAAAACCGCATGGGAAGACCACAGCGCAGATGGGGTTGCCCTATTGGCAATGCTTGAACTTTTATATGGCACAGGGTTGCGTGTGTCTGAACTTGTGGCGTTGCAGGTGGCTAGTTTTACGCGCCCACGTGATCACCTAACCATTAAGGGCAAAGGCGGTAAGGACCGTGTGGTGGTACTAACTGAAGCGGCAAAACAGGCGATATCAGCATGGATCAATATACGTGACAACAACCCTGATATGGCGTTGTCTCCTTATCTTTTTCCAGCGGCTAAGACGGATACATCCCTAACACGGCAACAAGTCTATTCACGCCTGGCTGATTTAGCGCATCGTGCAGGCATAGGCATTAAGATTAGCCCTCATATGCTGCGCCATTCATTTGCAACACATATGCTAAACAGAGGTGCTGATCTCAGGTCACTTCAAATTTTATTGGGGCATGCTGATATTACAACCACAGAAATTTATACTCGCGTTCATGATAATAGATTGGCAGGGTTGGTACTATCTGCGCATCCGCTTGCGAAGGGCGGCAAAAATAATGTATAAAAAGAGATAGTTGAACAGGGAAGACGATCATGCGCCATTTTCTTGATTTTGAAAAACCTATCGCTGTGCTCGAAGGTAAGATCGAAGAGCTACGCCACATGTCTTCGGACATGGACATCAATATCGTGGAAGAGATTAGCCGCTTGCAAAAGCGCATGACGCGCGAAATGAAATCCACTTATGAAAAACTAGGGCCATGGGAAAAAGTTCAGGTTGCTCGTCACCCAGATCGGCCTAAAGCTGTTTCTATTATTAATCATCTTATTGATGACTACACACCGCTCAGTGGTGATCGTAATTTTAAAGAAGATCATGCAATTGTTGGCGGACTTGGACGTTTTCGCGGCCAGTCTGTTGTTGTCATGGGTACTGAAAAAGGTACAACCACAGAAGAACGCATTAAGCGTAATTTTGGCATGGCTCGCCCAGAAGGTTACCGCAAAGCGCGCCGCCTGATGGAATTGGCAGAACGTTTTGGACTACCTGTCATCACCCTGGTTGACACCGCAGGTGCATATCCGGGCCGCGGTGCGGAAGAACGTGGTCAGGCTGAAGCTATCGCGCGATCTATTGAAACATGCCTTAATCTGACCAGCCCGATTGTATCTGCGGTTGTGGGTGAGGGTGGCTCTGGTGGTGCGATTGCACTAGCCACTGGTAACCGTGTTGTGATGTATGAACATGCGGTTTATTCTGTTATTTCACCTGAAGGTTGTGCATCTATTCTTTGGCGTTCTGCCGAACATGCCAAAACAGCTGCGGAAGCCTTGCGCCTAACAGCTGATGATATGGCTAAACTTGGCGTGGTTGATGAAGTCGTCCCTGAACCGCTTGGCGCCGCTCATCGTGACCCGCATGTTGCTATTAATGACCTTGGTGATGCGATTGAACGTCAACTCAAAGCCATGTCAGGTTTGTCAGGTGACGCATTGGTTAAAGATCGTCATGACAAATATATCACCCTTGGTGATAAGGGGCTCGTTTAATCACATCATGTGATTGACCATCAAAGTTAAGTCGTTACATGCGCTGAATATGATATGCACGCTGCTGGTCTAATACAGGCAGGCGATGTCGTGCATGCGTGATGCTATTTAAATTCAATACGGCATGGCAAATACCCGTTTCTTGTCCAAGTAGCGCTAAAATATCGCCCCATGGAGAAATGATCATACTATGACCATAGGTGTTGCGTGTTTTGCCATCAGGTCCAGCGTCATGTGTGCCCGTTTGTGCGGCGGCCAAAACAAATGATCCAGTTTCAATGGCGCGTGCCCGCAGTAAAATTTCCCAATGTGCTTTACCTGTCGCAACCGTGAATGCAGATGGAATATTCATAACCCCTGCACCTGCTTGCGCCATGTCTTGATAAAGGCGCGGGAAACGCAAATCATAACAAATGCTCATGCCAATAGTGGCGTGCTCAACAGGTGTGATCACCGCATTAGATCCAGGTTCATAATGTGCAGATTCATGATACGACTCTGCCTCATTTATCACCACATCAAACATATGTATCTTATCGTAATGGGCCGTTATCTCACCATTAGGATTGATCATCAATGAACGGTTAACCAATTTATCACCACTGGCAGTTTTGGCTTTAAGCACCATTGATCCCACAGACATCCAAACACCATGCACCTGTGCAAAGTCGCGCAAGGCCTGCAAGGTTTTGCTATTTTCTTGAGTGTCTGCACTAGCCATCAGACGCGCTCGGTCGGCATCAAGGCGCGTCGCACATTCTGGTAAGGCAATCAAGGTTGCACCTTTAGCTGCCGCCGTAGTCATCATGGGCATAATCTTTTTAAGGGTGTCTGCCTCATGGGCGCGGGCGGTATATTGTAATAAAGCTACATTCAACGACGACATAAACGCCTCATCTAGGTGAAGATTTCGATAGCGTCAGCATACACGTGCGGCAACGATGGCTGAAACCATTTTCGCGCCATGCCGTTTTAAGGTTTTAGACGCGGCCCCGATAGAAGCGCCAGTTGTCATGACATCATCGACAATGACAATATGTTTATCTTTCACCAAATTAATATATTGATCAGGAACGTGAAACGCGTTTCGCATTGCGGCGATGCGTTGGTTTTTACTTTTTCGTCCTTGCGGTTCGGTGTGTTTATGACGGATCAAAATATGTGTATTCATCCGTGTTGGAGGAATATCACCAATCTTCATTATATGCCGTGCCAGTTCTGCTGATTGGTTAAACCTTCGGGTGAAGAAACGTTGGCGATGTAATGGCAGGGGAAGAATGACGTCGGCATCATGCAGCAATGGCATGGCCTTTGGCGCCATAAGATGAGCTAATACAGGTGCGATATCTTGCCGATCACCATGCTTAAGCCCAATCACCAAATCACGTATGACCCCACCATAAACAGCCGCTGCAATGGTGGCATCAACATCTGGTGGGTCACGCAGGCATTCGCCGCATTTTGTCAATAATGTCTTATAGATGAAGGGCACACCGCATTGGCTGCAGGCGTCATGACTGATAAATCGCAACTCACCCCAGCAATCTCTGCACAAGCCTGATGTAATAACGCTGTTATGACAATTTGCGCATAAGCTTGGCGTAATAAAATGCGCAGCAGCATTAAGGATTGTGGTGATGATATCGCGAACCATAAATCATCATGTCATAGTAATAGTAAAAACTTTATGAACAGGTATTGTTTTTTGCGTAATTTTGGCCATGCTGTCGCGATGACTGATGAACGCCCACAACTTATTGATCCAGCTGCGGTCGCCCGTCAACGTGATCGTGCTGCAGATGGTTTTGATGATGTTGATTTTCTAAAAGCTGCGGTTGCGGAACGTCTGATGGATCGTATTGATCTGATACGACGTGACCTTCCCCATGTGCTTGAAGCAGGTTGTCATACAGGCACCTTAACATCGCAGCTTTTGGCGCATCCTAAAATTAATCAGGTGACGGCATTTGATCCATCCCCTCGCATGGCGGCACATACCTCCAACCGTTGCGGTATTGATGTATCAGTGGTGCCATTTGAAGACATCCCATTTAAAGATCAACGTTTTGATGCGGTCATTTCTGCTTTTGCACTTCATTGGTCAAATGATTTGCCTGGTACGCTTATCCAGCTTGCTCAGCGCCTCAACCCTGATGGCGTGATGCTCGTGGCGCTTGCTGGCGGCGAAACATTAGCGGCCTTGAGAAATTGCCTTGCAACCGCAGAAAGTGATGTTGCGGGCGGCATGTCGCTTCGCGTGCTGCCAATGGGTGATATACGTGATATGGGTGGGCTGATTGGCCGTGCAGGTTTAACCATGCCGGTGGCCGATAGCGATACGATCACCGTCACCTATCCTCATATTTTTCAATTGATGGCAGAATTGCGCGCAATGGGTGAAGGTAATGCCATGACGGACCGATTGCGTCGCCCAACATCACGTCAGGTGTTTTTGCGGGCGGCAGAAATATATCATGAAGAATATGGCGATGCTGATGGCCGTTTACCGGTGGATTTTGAAATTATCACCCTGACCGGATGGTCACCTGATGCAAGTCAGCCCAAACCACTTAAACCTGGTTCTGCTGAAACGCGCCTTGCGGCGGCATTGGGTGTTGATGAAAACGATCCGCTAACACCCACCGAAGATTAACCTAAAGCAAATCTTGTAACATCGCGACCAGTGGCTCATCTGCGGGCGGCATGGGGTAATCACGTAATCGCTGGGCACGTACCCAGGTAATCGGATTACCTTCTTTTGGTGAGGGCGTACCCCACCATCTGCGGCATGCATACAACATCAAGATCAGATGAAAATCATCATAGTCGTGGCTGGCAAAGGTTAATGGCGCAAGACAGCTTTCTTTTGTATCAATGCCCAATTCTTCATCCAGCTCACGTATTAATGCAGCTTCAGGGCGTTCACCATGCTCGATCTTACCGCCCGGAAATTCCCATAACCCTGCCATTGCTTTACCTTCAGGACGCTGGGCTAATAATACGCGTCCATCAACATCGATCAATGCAGCGGCAACGACCAATAATGTAGGTTTATCAACTGCGGTAATCGGCATTTATCTCAATATACCCATGGGTTAAATCGCAGGTCCAAACACGTCCACGGCCATTGCCAACCCCTAAGCTGACATGAATATCAATATTCTGGCCTTTCATATGTTCGGCTACTGGTGCTTCATCATAGTCAGCAACACGCTCACCATCACGGGCGATCACCACACCGCCGATGGCAATGGTTAATTTATCGCGGTCAGCATATTCCCCAGATTTACCGACCGCCATCACAATGCGCCCCCAATTGGCGTCTTCACCTGCAATCGCGGTCTTGACCAGTGGTGAATTGGCAATGGCCAGCCCAATACGGCGGGCGGCGGCATCATCCTCGGCGGTATCAATATCAATCGTAATGAATTTTGTTGCGCCTTCACCATCTTTCACGATTTGCGTTGCAAGCGTGACCATGACCTCTTTCAACGCAGCTTTGAATTGGTCAAGCGCATCTCCGGCCAGCGTATTACCTGCTGCACCAGTAGCCATGACCAATACCGTATCAGATGTTGATGTATCACCATCGACGGTGATGACGTTAAAGCTTTCATCCACTACCGCACGCGTAATAGCTTTTAAATCACTACTGCTGATGGCGGCATCTGTCCCGATAAAACTTAACATTGTCGCCATATCTGGCGCGATCATCCCTGACCCTTTTGCCATGCCGGTAATCGTGATGGTCGCACCATCAATCATCACTTGGGTTGAGGCTGCTTTGGCAAAGGTGTCAGTTGTCATTATTGCTGATGCACCTGCTTTCCATGCAGTGCTATCCAGCGCATGTATCAATTCAGGCAGAGCATCGGTGATCAAGGACGTATCCATAGGCTCACCAATCACACCGGTTGAGGCCAGCAATATATCGTTCTTATCAACACCTAATGCTTGGGCTGCGGCATGAGCACATTGAGTGACACTATCTATCCCGCGCTTGCCGGTAAAAGCATTCGCATTGCCAGCATTAACTAAAATAGCACGAGCTGTATCAGTTGTTAGCACGTCACGACACCAATCAACTGCTGCTGAACATGTCTTGGACGTGGTCAAACAGCCAGCTATCACGGCAGGTCTATCTGCCACCATTAACATGACGTCATCTCGACCTTGGTATTTCATGCCGCTTGCAAAGCTAGCCAGTTTTAATCCGGTAACAGGATGCAGCACCCCTAAAGATGTTGGGGCTAAAGGTGATGTTTTTGAGCCCATAACACGTTACTCAGCTTCGCCTTGACGTTCTTTTTCAGCAGCCCGCACATCTTCGAATGACATTTGCTCAATCTTGGCATCATTCCGTAATTCAGCGATAATACTGCCCGCAATTTTAACTGAAATCGTACTGGTTAGTTGATCACGCACGTCATCCAGCTCTGGGGCATCTGCAACACGTCGATCTTCAGAATAAATGACATGCCAGCCAAATTGCGTTTGAACAGGAGCGGCCGTATATGTCCCTTTTGCTAACTCAAAGCTTGCAACTTCAAAACTTGGCACCATGGCACCGCGGCGGAAATATCCCAGCTCACCCCCACTTGGACCACTTGGTCCAGTAGAAAGCTCTTTTGCTAATTCCGCAAAGTTTTCACCATCATCTAGGCGCGTGATCACAGTTTTTGCTTCTTCTTCCGTGTTCACCAAAATATGACGCGCACGTACTTCAGTGCGACTTTCGGTATCTGCAACCAAGTCATTATAGCTTTTAAGAACCATGTCTTCAGTGATGCGCCGGTTAATTTCTTCGTTTAACCATGCTTCTGCAAGTACACGGTCCATGGCGCGTTCAACAATTTCTTTCAACAAAGGATTTTCAGCCAATCCGCTTGCCCGAGCTGCTTCTGCTGTTAGATGTGTGTCGATCATATCGTCAATCACATTATTATAATAAGCCCCCAATGGCTGTTGGCGGATATTTTCAGGCAATTGGTTCACGATGCTGCCAACCAGATTAATAGAAAACGCTTTATCATTGATGCGCAGCACCGTAAGCACGTCTTCTTCTTGAGCCATTACCATGGATGGAGCGAGACTTGCGATTCCTAACGCAGTGACAGGGACTAATATTTTTGAAAATTTGCTGATCGTAGCCTTCATGATAAATGTCCTTAACCGTGGTTTCATTATTGAAAAACAACCTATGGGCTATCATGTATAAGACATGCCCGCAAGGCATCTCAATCCGTTTGAGGGTTTGTTATATACAACCTAGGCCAAAACAGTACAAATTTACCTAAAAATTAGGTATAGCCTATGTTTTAATTCGTCCTCATATTGACATTATCTTGATCTTGTCACTAATGGATATTTAACTTTTGCACGGCGTGCGACGTTGGTCGTATCTGGTAATTTAGGCATCTGAAAGGTTATTTATGTTTTCCTCACTCGCTAAATCCCTATTCGGGGACAGCAACACCCGCGAGACTAAGAAACTTCAGGGCATTGTTGACCAGATCGCGTCTTTTGAACCTGCGATGGAAAGCCTTGATGATGATGGGCTGAAATCCAAAACTGATGAATTCCGCAAACGTATTAATGATGGCGCGTCATTAGATGACATTTTGCCTGAAGCGTTTGCCGCTGTACGTGAAGCTGCAAAACGGGCTATTGGCCAACGACACTATGACGTTCAGATGATGGGCGGTATTGTCCTTCACCAAGGTCGGATCACCGAAATGAAAACTGGTGAAGGTAAAACCTTGGTATCGACCTTGGCTGTTTACCTCAATGCAATCGAAGGCAAAGGCGTGCATGTGGTCACGGTAAATGACTATCTTGCTAAACGTGATGCTGAATGGATGGGCCAGATTTATAATTTCTTGGGCCTTACTGTTGGCTGTATCATCAATGATCTTGATGACGCCACGCGCCGCGCTGCCTATGCCGCAGATGTCACTTACGCTACCAATAATGAACTGGGCTTTGACTATCTTCGCGACAACATGAAATTCAGCTTACCAGACATGGTTCAGCGTGAGCCTAATTTTGCGATTGTTGATGAAGTTGATTCTATTCTTATTGATGAAGCGCGCACCCCATTGGTTATTTCTGGCCCGTCCGAACAATCTTCGGGCATGTATGCCGCAGTGAACGAAATTATCCCAAAATTGGTCCCGGCAGATTATGAACTGGATGAAAAGCAGCGCACCGTCACCTTGACCGAGGACGGTATTTCACATGCTGAAGATATATTAGTGGAAGCAGGTCTCATCAAAGAAGGCACGCTTTATGATGCTGAAAATATCTCGCTCTTGCATCATGTAAATATGGGATTGCGGGCGCACACGCTGTTCATGAAAGACACACATTACATGATCAAATCTGGCCGTGTTGTCATCATTGATGAATTTACAGGCCGTGCTATGGAAGGGCGCCGTTTTGGTGATGGTCAGCATCAGGCGCTTGAGGCTAAAGAAGGTGTTGAAATTCAGGCTGAAAATCAAACATTGGCCACCATCACTTTCCAGAACCTTTTCCGCATGTATCCAAAATTGGCGGGTATGACGGGCACTGCCATGACGGAAGCTGGTGAATTTTCTGAAATTTATGGCCTTGAAGTTGTCGAAATTCCAACCAACCAAGGCGTTGCTCGCATTGATCATGATGATGAAGTTTACCGCACATCAGCTGAACGTGATCTGGCGGTTATTGCCCAGATCAAAGATTGCCAGGACCGTGGCCAGCCTGTGCTTGTGGGTACGGTGACTATCGAAAAATCCGAACAACTTTCGGCATCGCTAAAGAAAGCTAAAATTGACCATCAAGTCTTGAACGCACGTTTCCATGAACAAGAAGCGATGATTATTGCCGAAGCTGGTGTGCCAGGTGCAGTCACTATTGCCACCAACATGGCGGGGCGCGGCACGGACATTCAGCTTGGGGGCAACCTTGAACGACGGATTGCCGAATCTGATGGTAAAGATGCCACCATCAAAAAAATAACTAAAGAAGTGACTGCTGCGAAAGCAAAAGCACTTGAAGCTGGCGGTCTTTATGTTGTCGGCACAGAACGTCATGAATCCCGCCGCATTGATAATCAGCTGCGCGGTCGTTCTGGCCGTCAGGGTGATAATGGTGGGTCAAAATTCTTCTTATCACTCGAAGATGATCTGATGCGGATTTTTGGCTCAGAACGCCTTGATGGCATGTTGCAAAAGCTTGGGCTCGAAGAAGGTGAGGCCATTATCCATACATGGATTAATAAAGCGATTGAAAAGGCCCAGACAAAGGTCGAGGCGCGTAACTTTGAAGTGCGCAAACAATTGCTGAAATATGATAATGTCATGAATGATCAGCGCAGCGTTATCTTTGAACAACGCAAAGATATTATGCGTGCAGAAGAAGTCGCAGATACGATCACAGACATGCGCCGAGAAGTCATCGCAGATATTGTTGCTGAATTTGTGCCGCCAGAATCCTATCTCGACAGCTGGAATGCTGACGGGCTTAAAGATGCAGGGCTTCGTTATCTTGGGCTTGATGTGCCAGTTGATGATTGGTTTGCCGAAGAAGGTATAGACCATGATACAATGCTCGACCGGTTGCTGCAGATGTCTGACGCTAAAATGGCAGAAAAAGCTGTCCGCTTTACACCTGACACCATGCGTATGGCCGAAAAGTCACTCTTGCTTCAAGTCTTGGACCAGCAATGGAAAGATCACCTGCTTGCTCTTGACCATATGAAGCAATCAGTTGGTTTGCGTTCATATGCGCAGAAAGACCCGCTTAATGAATATAAGCGTGAAGCGTTTATGCTGTTTGATCGAATGCTGGATCAGCTCCGTCAGACAATCACATCTGTTATGGCCCATGTTGAATTGCGTCAGGACGAAGATGCCGGTGTGCCGGCTGTTCAAGTTGCGGCATCAGGTGGTCAGTCCAACGCCACTGCCGCAGGTGAAATGAAAGAAAAGCCACGAAGCCAGCAGCCAACAACGCAAAAAACAGCGCGTAATGCACCGTGTCCTTGTGGTTCAGGCAAGAAATACAAGCATTGTCATGGTGCTATATAGGGGTGCTATATAAGGAAGCATCTGTTCTTAACAGATGTCTTATCTTGATGTTCATGTGTTCAGCAATTTTTAAATCACGATCTTGAACCTTTTAAGTCAGATGGTTATATCAATTTTATGATTAGCTTTAATTTATCATGTGAACACGGCCATGCTTTTGAAGGCTGGTTTAGCTCATCTGCGGATTTTGATGATCAGCAGGCACGTGGCCTTGTTTCTTGCCCAATCTGTGACAGTGCTCATGTAAACAAAGCGTTAATGACCCCAAATGTTGCGGCGAAATCAAACCAACGTGCTATATCCGCTCAGGCTTTACCACCCCTGCCTGATGCAATGCCATCACCGCCATCTTCTGTTAAGGCTGGCCCATCGAATGACGTTAAAACAGATGAAATGACGGCCAGCATGACGCCAAAAGTGACCCCAGAAATGCAAGAAAAGCTTGGTGAAGCACTGGCAGAGATGCGGAAGTTCCAAAAGACGGTGGAAGCAAATTGTGATGATGTAGGAAGTGGCTTTGCCACCGAAGCCCGGAAAATGCATTATGGCGAAGTTGAACCTCGCGGTATTTATGGTCATACATCCGAAAGCGAAGCGGAATCGCTAGTCGATGAAGGTATCGACATCACTAGAATGCCTTGGCTACCTAAAGAAAATTAGCCGCATTGGCCTATCGTTGAATTAATCCTGAACTTGCATAATTGATGGCGGGCGGCCCACCTAAGGTGAACCCACCTTTTAAGCTTGGACGTATTCCTGTCACGTCATCAAGAATAATTCCTGCCATCACAGCTTCTTTTTTCAATTCAGATGGACGAACGAATTTTTTTGGATCATGCGTGCCTTTGGGCGCAAGATTAAGGACATATTCTGCGGCATATTTTGCAAGCGCCACCCCAGCAAGTGACCTATTGATGGTGGTCAGCACTGCCATAGACCGCTTCTTCGTATGTGCAAAACGTGCCATCGTGCTAAGAAAATCAGGGCGAGATTGGACATGTTCAATCACTTCTGACGCAATGATAATATCAAAGCTATGACCCATTTCGGCCAGTTCTTCTGCTGAAATATGCTGATAATTAATACTAAGTCCTGCACGTGCCGCATGATCTTCTGCGGCATCAATTGCGCCTTTACTGGCATCAATGCCAGTAACATCTGCACCTAAACGTGCTAATGGTTCCGCCAATAGACCGCCGCCACAGCCAATATCAAGGATCTTCACATCCTTTAACGGTGCGGATATATCACCGCCCA
>CBFIAO010000013.1:0-30824 GCA_965660595.1 Puniceispirillales bacterium (SeqCode)
CGCCTGCAGCAAGTGCCTTTTGATGGGTATCGAGGCCTTTATGACGCGGTAATAATGAAGGATGAATATTAAAGAGCCTGTCTTCAAAAACTGCGCAGAAGGATGATGATAGAAGACGCATATATCCTGCCAAAAAGATATAATCTGCTTTGGTTTCTTCAATAATCTTGATGATGGCATTTTCGTGCAGTGCTTTGGTTTCATAGTCATCGGCATGCACAGTGAAGACAGGCAAGTTGCGCATAGCAGCAGCTTCAAGACCTGCGGCATCATTATCAGCAATCACGGCAACAATATCACATGGCACCTCTGGCTGTAATGCATAGTCAGCAAGCGCAACCATGTTGCTTCCGCGTCCAGAAATAAGAATAGCCAGCTTCATCATCCGCTACCTATCAATGCCTGCCCAAGCATTTAACCCATTAAGGATAACAGCATCAGCTTCGCGCGCCACTATATTACCAGCTATCCATGCGCCTGCGCCATGCTCATTTAATGCGGTCAGTACGGTGTCTGCGTGGTCGCTGTCCACATAAAGCAACATGCCAATACCGCAATTAAAGACGCGGGCTAATTCACGTGGTTCGATATTTCCAGCTTCTTGGAGCCATTTAAATAATGGTGGGATGGTCCAACTGAACATATCCAGATTAAGTGCCAATGTTTCACTGTAAGCACGTGGTGGGTTTTCAATTAAACCGCCGCCGGTAATATGCGCAAGGCTATGCAAATGTTCAACACCGCCTGCGGCCGTTAGGGCGACAGCAAAATCATCAACATAAATGCGCGTTGGGCTCAGCAATGCATCACCCAGCCGCTGTGATGTATCGAAAGGTGAAGTGGCGTTGAGGTCAGCGCCTGAAACTTCAATGACTTTGCGGATCAAAGAAAACCCATTGGCATGAGCACCTGATGAAGGCAATGCAATTGCGATGTCACCCTTTTTTGCGCGTGATGGATCAATCATCTCATGACGTTCAACACCGCCGACACAGAACCCCGCTAAATCATAGCGACCCTTAGGATAAGTGCCGGGCATTTCCGCGGTTTCGCCACCAATCAAGGCGCATCCTGCGGCAATACACCCATCAGCAATGCCAGCAACCACGTCTTTCGCGATATGGTTTTCCAACACACCAGTTGCAAAATAATCAAGGAAGAATAATGGCATTGCACCTTGAGCTAGCACATCATTTGCGCACATGGCCACAAGGTCTATGCCAAGACCGCGATGGTTATCCATAGACTGCGCCAATTCAAGTTTTGTGCCAACTCCATCAGTGCCTGAAACAAGAATGGGGTCTTTGTAACCAGCAGCTTTTAAGTCAAACAGCCCCCCAAAACCACCAAGGGCAACATCAGCCCCGGGACGCATGGTGCGTTTAGCATCACCGCCAATATCATCAATAAGTGCATCACCAGCATCAATATTCACGCCAGCATCACGATAGGTGAGCGGGGTGGTTGTTTTGTCCTTCGCGCTTATGATAGCCTCCATAAAGCCAAATGATAATTTGGCATTAAATTTGATGCCACTTGCCGACCACAACATTGGAATAATATTATGATCAGAAGTCATGTTTATACGCGAATTTGTATATCTTATGCCAGTGTTTTGAACAGGATTTGTCAGGTGAAGTATCTATTTATGATGGCCTGTATCATTGGTATTACGACGCCGGCTGTGGTGATGGCGGATGATACAACATGTTCGTCAGCATCTTATTATATTCAAAATGTTGAAACTAATGCTATTGCAGCAACATCTGAAGACGCACGATCAGCTGCGACATCAGAAGGTTTAATGGTGGCATGGCAACGTCTTCATGAAAGGCTGTTAATTTCTGATAACGGTTCTATTGATAGTGTTGATAGCAGTTTTATTTTGCCGTATTTGGATTACACACGTCTGGTGCAGGAAACAGTGTTGCCAACTCGATACCAAGCGGAATTTGATTATTGTTTTGACCGTTTGAAAATCCGTGATTACTTCGCAGCGCAACAATATCGCCATGCGGAATTGTTATCTGAACCCATATTAATTCTTCCTATTTGGATGACCCCAGAAGGCCCGCATTTATGGCGTAAGCCAAACCCATGGGGTGAAGCATGGGTAGATTTACTAAGGCAACATGATGGGTTGTTGAACTTACGGTTACCGTCGACACTAGCGACTGAACGTGCCATTGACGTGGTGCCATTGATGGCACGTGACGCAGCAACAATTTCGAAAGCTGCTGAATTGGAGTCAACTGAACGTGTATTATTAATGGTAATGTCGCCACAACAAGATGACGGTAATAATATTCGCATAGATGTGACGGCTGATCTTTATGACCGTTATGGCGTTTTTGAATCAACCGCATATAGTCTTCGTGACACCACACTAAAAACCAGTGATTTATTGCCGTCTATTCGCGGTATCGCACATGCACTGCTTGATGGTGTCGAAGATGTTTGGCGCATAGCAAATGAAGTGAATGTTAAAGAAGGTGGCGTGATCATGGTGACGGTAAAATCACGCTCGTTGAAAGAATGGCGTTCACATCTTAATATTTTACAGTCATTGCCCCCTGTCGATCAGCTTTCAATTGTCCAGCTTGGCTCTAAAGGTGGGCTTGTGCGCATTAAACTTTCTGGGTCTATTACATCATTAAATTATGCATTGGAAGCTCATGGCCTTGAAGTTTCAGAAGAGCGGCAAAAAAACCAATCTTATCTTTCACTTATGCCTATCATCTATTAGATTTGCATCATGATTGATAATCAACTCACAATGGATTTTACATCCTCTCCTAGCTTTGATCGTGATGATTTTATCTTGGGGGCATGTAATGCCATGGCTGCCGATTGGATAGACCGCTGGCCTGACTGGCCCGGGCGGATCAAAGGTGTCGTGCTTCAAGGGCCTACGGCTTCGGGTAAGTCTCATCTCGCTTCAATCTGGCAAGGTTTATCTTCTGCTAAATTGATGCATCATTTATCTGATGAAAGCCTTAGTAACCTAGAGACAACGCCAAATTTGATTTGGGACCATCCAACACCAAACGATGATTGGCCTGATGATTTATTGTTCCACCATCTAAATACACTTACTGAAATTGGTGGGAGTGTTTTGGTATTGTCGCGTGTACCTATGTCGTCTCTTGACTGGACACTTGCAGATAATAATTCGCGTATGCGTGGGTTGGTTAGTGCCGCTATCACCGCCCCAGATGATGATATGCAAGAAGCAATTCTTTATAAGCATGCTGATGATATAGGGTTGCCCCTTGACCCTGATGTGGCGCGGTATATCGTCAATCATGCTAGCCGAAGTTTTCTTGCAGCGAAGGAACTTATAAGGGCCATGAATGACGAATGCTTAAAGGGTAAGCGAAAATTAACAATTCCTGTTGCACGATCAGTTTTGGATGCCGCAGGAACCAAATTTAACGTTACATAAATAGCGAGGAGCTAAAAATGGAATTGGGTATTGCAGGAAAAAAAGCAATTGTCTGTGCGTCAAGTAAAGGACTAGGTCTTGCTTGTGCCGAAGAGCTTGCCGCCAATGGTGTGGATATTATCATGAATGCCAGAACAGCAGATGTATTGAACGCATCCGCAGACCGGCTGCGTGATACTTACGGTGTTAACGTTAAAGCGATTGCCTGCGATATTACAAGCCCTGAGGGCCGTGCTGCGGTTTTAGATGCAGCTGGTCATGTTGACATCCTGATTAATAATGCAGGCGGGCCACCTCCTGGCGATTTTCGTGATTTTTCTATGGAAGATTGGCAGGCCGCATTAAATGGAAATATGCTCACACCGATCGAGTTGATCAAAGCTGTCATCGATCCAATGATTGACCAAGGTTTTGGGCGTATTGTGAACATCACTTCAGGTTCTGTTAAAAACCCTATTCCACAATTAGGTATGTCAAATGGTGCACGTGCAGGTTTAACAGGTTTTGTTGCAGGCTTGGCCCGTCAAGTTGCTAAACATAACGTCACTATTAATAATTTACTGCCAGGTCAATTTGATACAGACCGTATTGCAGGACTTTTTGCAGCACGTTCTGAAAAGGAAGGGCGCCCAGTAGATGTGATCCGCGCCGAGGCTGAGGCTGGAAACCCTTGTGGGCGCATTGGCCATATTAAGGAGTTTGGACATGCTTGTGCTTATATGTGTTCAGCGCATGCAGGTTACCTTGTGGGTCAGAATATATTGATTGATGGCGGTGCCTTTAATTCCAGCCATTAATAGCAACTATTACCCACTGGCGTTTATTTTCTAATTTTCGCCTAGGTGATGGGCTCACGTTTCTTGAAGAAAACCCTGATTTTTGGTAAATTAAGTTAGTTTCGTGAAATAGGGGTTTTTGATGGACGATCTACATTCATCAAATGTTGGTCGTAATATCGATGAACATATGTCAAAGCTAACATTGCCGATACCGCCTATTGGTGGAGAGGGCGAAGCCAATCTGATTAATCGTGAGATTTCATGGCTTGCGTTTAATGAGCGTGTGGTCGCTGAATCGCAGAACCCAAATCACCCGTTGTTAGAACGGCTTCGTTTTTTAGCCATATCAGCAAGCAATCTTGATGAATTTATGGTTGTTCGGGTTGCGGGTGTTAAACAGCAAGCAACTTTAGGCATGATGAGTGAGGCAAGTGCCGCCTTACCTGTTGATGTATTGGCTGCGATATCAACGCGTGTGCGGCACTTACAAGAGCGGCAGCAAGATATCCTTCCAGGGCTGTTAAGTGAGATGTCGAGCCAAGGTGTCAGCTTAGTTGGCCATGATGACCTACTGCCTGCAGATTTAGATTTCTTGCAGGATTATTTCATGCGCGAAATTATGCCAATAATTGCGCCACTTACGATTGATCCAGCGCATCCTTTTCCGTTTATTGCAAATCTAGGTTTTGGCTTATTCATGGATTTGAAAACCTCTAAAGGGGTGCATTCCCAGGCCTTAATCATGTTGACGCAGAAACTTCGCCGTTTCATTCCTTTATCGTCTTCTGATGAGGGGGCTGCGCAAGGTGTGCGATTTATCTCACTTGAGGATTGCGTGCGACTTAACCTAAACCAAATTTTCCCTAATCATGAGCTAGTTAATTCAATGACCTTCCGTGTGTTGCGGGATAGTGAATTAGAAGTTGATGAGGAAGCTGAAGATTTGGTGGCAACCTTTGAGACAGCCCTGAAAGCACGCCGAAGAGGTAATGTGATTGCGCTAGAATTATCATCACCTCATATGAATGAATTTGCAGGCAGCCTTTGCCAAGCCATGGGTGTTGAAGAAACTGATATTGCCTTTATTGGCGGCATGATCGGGCTTGCAGATTTATCACAAATCTGTTCTGCAGGCAGTGATGAGCTTCGTTTTTCATCATATACTCCGCGTTTTCCTGAGCGCATCCGCGACTTTGGTGGAGATTGTTTTGCGGCAATCAAAGCAAAAGATATCTTGGTCCATCACCCTTATGAAAGTTTTGATGTGGTGTTGCAATTTTTGCGCCAAGCAGCAGAAGACCCAAAGGTAATTTCTATTAGGCAAACACTGTATCGTACATTGCCAGACTCTCCGATTGTACGAGCGCTTATATCGGCGGCTGAGGCTGGCAAGTCCGTTACCGCAATGGTTGAGATCAAAGCTCGCTTTGATGAAGAAGTTAATATTCGTCTTGCGCGTGATCTGGAACGTGCTGGGGTGCAGGTGGTTTATGGGTTTGTTGACCTCAAGACACATGCGAAACTTTCACTAGTTGTTCGTCAAGAGGAGCATGGGCTTAGGTCTTATGTTCATTGTGGTACCGGCAATTATCATCCGGTTACAGCTAAAATATACACTGACCTGTCTTTCTTTACGTCAGACCCTGCGATTTGTTCTGATGTTATTCATGTTTTTAATTACATGACCAGTTATGTAAAACCGCAAAACTTGAACAAGGTGAAATATGCACCGGTCACGGCGAGGCAGATGTTGAAAGATAATATTAAACGTGAAATAGCTGCAGCAAAGGCGGGAAAGCCATCAGGTATTTGGATAAAAGTTAATTCAATCGTTGATCCTGATATTATCGCATTGCTTTATACAGCATCACAAGCTGGCGTGCCAATTGATCTTGTTGTTCGCGGCATCTGTTGTTTGCGCCCGGGCGTGAAAGGGTTAAGTGAAAACATTCGCGTTACCTCACTTATTGGCCGCTTTCTAGAACATGCCCGGATTTATGTTTTTGCTAATGGCCACGCCTTACCTTCTGATGATGCCACGGTATATATTGCATCGGCTGATGTGATGCCGCGCAACTTAAACCGACGTGTTGAGATAATGATGCCGATCGAAAACCCAACTGTTCATCGTCAAATACTTGATCAAGTCATGATGGCTAACCTCAATGATACTGAAAATAGTTGGGTGCTTCAGCAAGATGGCAGTTATAGTCGCGTTGAAATTGATGATAAAAAATCTGTCTTCTCTGCCCACCATTTCTTTATGACCAACCCGAGTTTATCTGGCCGTGGGTCTGCACTTAAAAAAGTTCAGCGCAACAAACAATCATCCTTATGAAAATGCTAGATACGCGAAGGCCAGAGATAATGCCTGATAAATTGAATATGAACCAGGCTGTTGGCGATAGTGCGATAGGGTTATTAGATATTGGGTCAAACTCTATCCGGTTGGTGATTTATCGTGCTGGTGGGCGTTTGCCGCACCCACAGTTTAATGAACGTGAAGTTTGCCGCCTTGGTGAGGGTGTAAAAGATAAAGGCGTTATTGCTGATGATAGGATGGTTCATGCCTTAAAGACCTTGTCACGTTTTGCAGAGGTGATGCGGGCAAGTAATCTTGATCGCATTGATATTTTTGCAACGGAAGTATTACGAAAAGCTTCCAACGCCTCCACGTTTATTGCAGCAGCTGAAGCGATACTCCCCAAAAAAATAAGAATTTTATCTGGTGATGAAGAAGCTAAACTTTCTGCCAAAGGCGTGTTGAGTGGATTTATTAATGTTGACGGTGTTGTTGGTGATTTGGGTGGTGGGTCACTTGAATTGGCACATGTCCATTCAGATAAGTCATCGCAAAAAGGTAACCTTGTCAGCCTTTCTATGGGGCATTTGATTGCGCTTGATTTAAGTGAAATTGATGTCATGTTGCAAAATGTATCGTGGCTTCCTGCAATGAAAGGAAAGCCCTTCTATGCGGTGGGCGGAACATGGCGTGCAATAGCTACCTTATATACCGCTGCTTCAAAGCGGCGCATCGATGTTGTCCACGGGCTTACCCTGTCAATTAGCGAGTTAAGCCAGATTATTAATGATATTGAAATCAGTGGTGGGAACCTTTCAGGCATTCCTCCTGCACGAAGGGCAAGCATGACCCAAGCCGTTCAAGTGATGAAAGGCATCATTGCGCATCTTGCGCCCTCTTCAATCATTTTTTCTAGTTATGGCGTGCGTGAAGGCATCCTTTATGACGACCTCTCACGTGATATGCGTAGTATCGATCCGCTCATGGCTGGAACTTATGAATTCGGTATGATGATGGAACGCTATCCAGGATTAGGGCAAGCACTCGCATCGAAACTGGAGCCATTTTTAGCTAAATATGACGATGATACAAAACGCCTTGCATTAGCGTGCTGTTACCTCGCTGATATTTCATGGCTTGATCATCCTGATTACCGTGCAAACCTTGCCGTTGAAAAGATGTTAGGGTTATCCGTTGTTGGCATCAATCATACTGATAGAGCATGGATGGCGGCGGTGTTATCTGTGCGCTATGCAGGTGAATTCCCTAGTAGAAAGATATTTAGGGGCATGTTAGGACGTAAACAACGTGTAACTGCCCGTTATGTTGGCCTTATATTGCGCATGTTAATGACGGTGTCTGGCGGCATTTCTGGCTTGGTGGAAGAAATTGCCATTGAAGGCAACAAAAAATCTATCAAGATTGGTATTCCTTCAAATCTTGCCGGTCTAGACGAAGGTCTAGTTGATCGGCGCATTGATGCTATATCAGCATATGCCAGCGCCAAGATATCGTCCTATCGCATATAGACCTTATTTTAAGGTTGTTAGGTTTAACCGTTTACCACTGATGGATAGCGCTATTTTTCCAGCTTTTAAATCTTCTGCATGCTGGCCAAAAAGGTCATAGCGCCATCCAGACATTGCTTTGACATCATCTGTTTTATTAAGTGCGATCATATCTAGATCATCAGCGTTAGCGATCAATCGTGGTGCAATACCAGCATCATCAGCAATATGTTTAAGCAATACACGAAGCATTTCAACGACGGCTGGGGCAGGGCGGTGCTTTGGCGGTTCAGGCACAATGGGCCAGTCTGCCTTGTCAACGAGCTCAGCCGCTTGAAGAGTTTTCATGACTAATGGGCCTAGTTTTCCATTTTTTCCGCCAGGAAATCCCCGCACCTGACCAAGCTTAGCGATATTTGATGGATTAGCCTGGGCAATGGCCATCAAGGTATCATCCTTGATAAGGCGTGTTTTTGGCACGTCGCGGCGTTGGGCTTCGCGTTCACGCCATGCTGCAAGATGCTTGAGGCGGTTCAGTATATTAGGCCTCGTGCCACGTTGTTTAATCTTGCGCCATGACTCATCAGGGTTGACCTTATAAATATTAAGATCTTCAACAATATTCATTTCCTCTTTGATCCAATGGCTGCGATTTTCATCATCGATACGTGTCCGCAGCATCGGAAATAATGTATTGAGGTGGATCACGTCATTCAATGCATAGGCCATTTGTTTTTGGTCAAGTGGACGCCTGCTCCAATCGGTAAAGCGTGATCCTTTATCAATCGTAATGCCAAGCATAGCATGAACAAGTTTGTCATAGCCCACTTGATCACCATAACCGCATACCATTGCTGCGATTTGAGTGTCATAGCATGGGGTGGGTAAATCGCCCATTAAATGTACGAAAATTTCAAGGTCTTGACGCCCAGCATGAAAAACCTTCAGAACGTTTTCATTGCGCATTAAGTCAAATAAAGGTGTGAGATCTATATCTTTTGCTAGTGGGTCAATAATGGCTGCATCATCATCAGATCCAACTTGTATTAAGCAAAGTTTTGCATAATACGTTGTCTCTCGCATAAATTCGGTATCAACGGCTATATGTGGATGCTTGGCAAGTCGCGCACATAAAACTGATAATTCATCAGTGCTAGTGATAATATTAATTGGTGTTGATGGATCAGAAGGCATGATGTCCTCAGGATAATCTTAATGAACTATGACTATGGATTAGATCATCTAAGGGCAAAATCAGACTTGCACCACAGCGTTATAGCAACACATTATAGGGTAAGATATTAAGATGGGTATAGTGAGTTGAAAAAATTTAGTAATGCTGAAAGATAATTTGTCAAAAATGCTTAAACATATCACCAAAACAATTATCGGGTCATTCGGTCTTTTATGTGCATGTGGCAGTGCTTATGCGGCGTCTGCTATTGCACCACATCAGGCGGTCTATGATTTTCATCTTAAAAGTGCAAGCTCTGCTGCTGAAGTGAATACGATACAAGGTAAGTCACATTACACCTTAACAAAGGTATGTGATGGTTGGGTATCATCTGAAAATTATGCCATTTCATTCGGGTTTGAGCAGGGACAGAATTCTAATTTTATCTCGCATTACAAAACTTGGGAATCAGAAGATGGACATTCATTTACATTTGAAATTGTTGAAAATTCAACGGTAGGTGGAGAAGAGTCTCATGAAGGCTTTGCGCAAAAAACTAATACTGGTGCAGAAGCTTTTTTTGCCAATAGTGCCGGTGACATGAAAAACCTCCCAGATGATATTGTTTTCCCTGTTGAACATCTACGTTCAATTTTGCAAAAAGCAGGCGATAAATCCCCCGTAATTTCACAAGCACACATGTTCTTTGGTGGTGAAGAAACGGATGCGCTGTATTTTATCTCTGCGCTTGTTGGAAATGCGAAACAAGGGCTACCTAAAGAGGAATTAGCTCAAACCATGGGTGATTTAGCTCAAGGTAAATATTGGCCGCTTTCTATCGCTTATTATAAGCCGGATGCGCAAGATGCAGAACCTGAATATGCGATCACGTTTAAGTTGCAGCCCAATGGTATTATTCGTGAATACATAGTGGATTACGGTTCTTTCCGGATGCAGGCAAAACTTACAAAACTAATGCCTGTTGCTGAACAGACCTGCGCAAATTAATCTTTTTTGATTTTAAGGGTGCGTCCTTTAATGATGGCCGTGCCGCCATGCTTTCGGTGCAGATCATCAATGGCTTTTTCCAGTTGATGTCGCCGTCCTTGGTCTGGGTCGCCAAGATCGACAGGATCAGCATCCTGATCAGGGCCAAGCATATCTACGCCGATACCAATTAGACGCCAGAATTTATCTGGTCCAGTTACTTGACGCAGTAACTGACGCCCAGCGGTAAATATTGTATCTGACATTTGGGTCATGTTGTTGAGCGTCAATGACCGGGTTATTGTTTTATGGTCATGAGTTTTAATTTTTAATATCACACGGCGTCCGGCTAAGTTTTTGTCTTTCAATCGGCGCGAAACTTTTTGTGATAATGTTTCAAGCCACGCAGTTAGCGTTTCTATGTTAGCGATATCACGTTCAAAGGTTGTTTCAGCAGATATGCTTTTTGCAGCTTGGTTTGGGGTTACTTTACGATCATCAATACCTACGGCACGGCGTTGTAGTGTTGGCGCAATTTCACCTGCTAATTTCATTAGCATTTTTGTGTCTGCACGGGCCAAATCACCACATGTATTGATGCCAATATGATTCAGTTTTTTGACAAGGGTTTTGCCTGCACCGTATAAAATAGACACAGGTTTAGGGGCGAGCAAGCGTGCAGCTTCCTCGACGCCAATAACGGTAAAACCGCGGGGTTTATCCATATCAGATGCGATTTTCGCCATTGATTTATTGCCGGCAAGGCCAACAGATACAGTAACACCAACCTGTTCTTTGATATCGCGAACAAGATGGACAAGACTTTCTGCGGGGCTGCGGCCATGCAGAGATTGGGTGCCTGATAAATCAAGGAAAGCTTCATCAATACTCAGGGGTTCAACCATTGGGGTCAGGTTTTGCATCATCCCCCTTATGTGATATCCAGCTTCACGATACGCATCCATTCGTGGCGGGATCACTACCGCATCGGGGCAAAGTTTAAGGGCGGTAAACATCGGCATTGCAGACCGCACCCCATGAATACGTGCAACATAACATGCTGCTGCTACAACACCTCGTTGACGCCCCCCAACGATGACAGGTTTATACATAAGTTCTGGATTATCACGTTTTTCAATGCTGGCATAAAAAGCATCGCAATCAACATGTGCTATTGTTAATTCAAATAATTCTGGATGATCTAGGAGTAGATCGCCGCCGCATGTTATGCAGGGGTGTTGAGGCAGCATTTCGGCCCTGGTGTTACAGTCTCGGCAAAGAATAGGCCTTGCACTCATCCCTTTTGATCCTGGTTTGGCCATAGCCACGCAGCGCCTCTGACGCCACTGGAGTCGCCGAAATGTGGTTTTAGGAGAGGCGTGTCGACCGTATCGCTAAAGACAAGTGTTGGCCATTTGCGAGGGATATTTTTATATAAGCGATCAAGATTAGATAGACCGCCCCCAAGTACAATAGCATCAGGGTCAAAAATATTGATGATTTGGGCAAGACCACGCGCAAGACGATCTTCCATAACTTGCAACACACTTTCTGCAACAAGGTCTATATGGGTTCGTTCAGATATTTCCTTAACAGAAAGATGTGTGCCTGACCGTTGTTCATAATCAAGGCTAACGGCAGGGCCGGAAACAAAAGTTTCAATACATCCGCGATTGCCGCACCAGCAATCATGCCCCTCATATTCAAAATCTAATGCCCAGGGCAGGGGGGTATGCCCCCATTCGCCAGTAATGCCATTACCGCCTTCAATGATATTGCCATGCGCAACAAAGCCGCCGCCACAGCCCGTGCCAATAATAACGCCAAACACTGTTTTAAATCCTGCGGCAACACCATCAGTCGCTTCGCTTAAGGTGAAACAGTTTGCATCATTTGCAATTCGAAATGATCTGCCGGTTGTGGCGCACATGTCATGCGTTAAATCTTGGCCGTTCAGCACCATGGTATTGGCCCCGCGCACAAGGCCAGTCTTTGGGCTGACACAGCCCGGTATACCCATGCCAGCAGGGCCATCAAAGCCTGTAGCGCTAGCACTCGCTGACACTAAGTCTGAAATCGCTTTGACAATATCATGATATGAATGAGAGGGGGTAGGCGTACGCTCACGCCATATAATAACGCCGTCATCATCGATGACGGCGGCTTCTATTTTTGTTCCACCTAGGTCAATCCCAAGCCGCATCAAAATTCTCCTCTAGAGAATCTCAATGTTACTTGATTTTTGCTTCGCGGAATAGAACGTGCTTACGAACTTTTGGATCATATTTCTTTAGCTCAAGCTTTTCAGGCTTTGTGCGTGGGTTTTTCTTTGTAACATAAAAGAACCCAGTATCAGCAGTGCTAACGAGTTTGATCTGAAGTGTTGCCGGCTTAGCCATGGCGTGCTCCTTAACGCATCTTGCGTAAATAACAGTTTAGGAGCGGAAAATCGCTTATCTGACTTCAGTTGTCAAGCCCAATATCAATTACCGGCGCTTCCGTGCTTTGGATTTATTTTTTTGGCCAGACCCCGAACGATCTCTGCCGCCACGTGGGCCTTTATTTCCTTTTCGTTCTGGATGGCCTCTACTTCTGCGTGGGGCTATACCGCCATCTGCCCAAGACAGAGTAATGGATGCTTTAAGCGGTTGAATTTCAACCACCATTACATCAATAATATCACCTGTTTTGATAGTGATTCCTGTCTTTCGTCCTTTAATGGTCGCCGCAGCAACATCTACATCGAAGAAATCATCAGGTAATTTGCCAAGCGGTAATAAACCTTCAGCACCAGTGTCACCAATTTCAACAAATGCGCCAAAGGTCGTGATGGTATTGACCTTTCCTGCAACTATATTACCTGCCTCACGTTCCACCAATTTGGTGGCGTAACGGTCAATAGTTCGTCGCTCTGCGCTTGCTGCTTGCCGCTCAGTTTGTGAGATGTTGGTACAGGTTTCTGCCGCTTCCTCAAGTGGAGGCATTTCTATGTGTTCAGCGCCAATCAAATTGATGATGCTGCGATGGACCATCAAATCAGCATAGCGGCGGATTGGTGATGTAAAATGTGCATATCTTCTAAGTGCTAAGCCAAAATGTCCGGGGTTTGAAATTCGATAATCAGCTTGTGATTGGCTGCGCAGAACTGTTTCGTTCACCAATTGTTTGGCGGCTGGATCGTCTAATTTTGCAGCGGCATGCAGTAAGTCGTTAAAATGATGCGGCCTGATCACTTGCCCCTTTGGAAAGTTGAGGCCCATTTCTTTCACAACATCTCGCAGCGCGTCGGCTTTGTCAGGGGCAGGCGGTTCATGGGCTCGAAAAACACATAAGGCATTCGCGCTTTCCAATGTTTCAGCGGCGGCAACATTGGCAAGGATCATAAATTCTTCAATTAATTTTTGACTTACTGATTGGCTTTTTTTGGTGATCGCTTCTGGCATGCCTTCATCATTAAACTGCACGCGCTTTTCAGGCAGGTCTAAATCAAGTGCACCGCGTTCTGAGCGAATTTTTGCGCGTAATTCATAAGCTGCAAAAAGATGGTTAAAGATTTCTGGATTCATCCCGCAAGGCGGTTCTGTGTCTAAGCCAAGGCGAAAACTTTCCACGGCATCATAAGTCAGGCGCGCATGCGATTTCATTAACCCTCGTATAAAACGATGACTTGTCTTTTCACCGTCAGGGCCAATGATCATTTCAACCGCAAGACATGCCCGATCTTCACCAGGTACCAGTGAGCATAAACCGTTGGAAAGCGCTTCAGGCAGCATTGGGATAACTTGATCAGGAAGATAAACAGAATTACCGCGTTTTACCGCTTCCTTATCTAGATCAGAGCCTTGTGGCACGTAATGCGACACATCCGCGATAGCGACCAACATCCTATATCCGCCATTTTCATGAGGGGCCGCAAAAACCGCATCATCAAAATCACGTGCATCAGCGCCATCAATCGTTACGAGTGGAATGTGGCGTAGGTCTTCGCGCTTTTCCAGTTTGGGTGGTTGGGCTTTTTCAGCAGCTTTAATCGCGGCATCAGGAAAAACGTGGCGTAAATCAAATTCAGCAATGGCCAAGGCTGAAAATGCGCCAATTCCATCTGAAGGCCCTAAATTTCGGAGCAGTTTTGCTGTTTTACGCCCATAACCTGGAGCTTTGACCACCTCAGCTTCCACCATATCACCTTCTTGATAGAAAAGCTCATCAGTTGGTGGAAGCAGGTCAAGTGACGTGCGGGCAGAACGTTCTAGCGGTTCAAGTCCATAGCCATTGCGCGTTTTAAAGACTTGCCCGAACAATTGCGCGCGGTGTTTATCCATTTTCCGAATGACTTTAGCATCATATTGGTCAGGTCCAACTAACGTGAGTTGAGCCAGCACACGGTCACCTTTGGCAACGGTCTTTTGTTTTCCTCGATTGCCTCCACGTCTTGTCTCAGGCGTGATTAAGATCAATGGCACCTCACCTTCAGCTGCATCAATGGGAACAGCAATGGCATCACCATCATCGTTAATGCCGATCACTTCAAGTGGCGCTACAGATGGAAGATGTTGGGGGCCAGTAAGTCTACGCCCCTCAAGTGATTTTAACGCACCTTTCTCTGCCATTTTCTTTAATTTTTTTCGCAAAGGTGCGCGTTGGTCAGGGCGTAAACGAAATGCTTTAGCAATTTCTTTTACTTTGGGTGCAGTAGGTTGTTCTGTGATGAATGCAATTAAGGTTTCATCATCAGGCAGATCATCATAATCAGTCATCAATGTTAAGCCTCACTCTTGGGTGCGGCTTTTTTTGCTGAAGATTTCTTGGCGGCTGTTTTCTTCTGGGCAGTTTTTTTCTTTTTTGTGGCAGATTTTTTAGCTGTTTTTGGTTTGGTTTTTGCCTTTTTTGCAGACGCTTTCTTAGATGGACCTTTGGCTTTTTTCGTTTCAATCAAGCCAATAGCTTCTTCAAAAGTTAATGTGTCAGGGTCAAAACGTTTAGGAATAGTTGCGCGAATGCCGTCATGCTCAACATAAGGGCCAAAACGACCTGATTTAAGCTTAATCTCTTCTGAAGCCCTGCCTTCAGGTGAATACACACCAAGTGAGCGAGCCGCCTTCGTGCCTGATGTATCGATCACCTCAACTGCATGGTTTAGGCCAATCGTAATGACGGTATCATCAGCAGGGATGCTGACGTAAGCACCGCCAAACTTAAGGTAAGGGCCATACCGCCCAATGCCAGCTTCGATCATATTACCTGATGATGGGTGTTCGCCAACTTCACGCGGCAATGATAATAATGCCAACCCTTTTTGAAGATCCAAAGCATTGATATCAATATCTTTCGGTAGGCTAGAACGTTTAGGTTTTTTTGTCTCTGCATCCCCCAATTGCACGTAAAATCCATATGGACCTTTGCGCACCATCACAGGTAACCCAGTTTCAGGGTCTTCACCTAAAGTTTGATCACCACCAGCAAGGCTAAGGTTGTTGCTGTCTGAGGTCGCGTCCTCACCAATTTGGCGGGTATATTTACATTCAGGATAGTTTGAACAGCCAATGAATGCGCCATAGCGCCCAAGCTGAAGGCCTAAGGTGCCATCGCCGCAACTTTTACATGTCCGAACGGGTGCTGACCCATCTTCCGCAGGGAAGAAATGCTGTTCGAGCAACAAATCTACTTTTTCGAGAACATCCCCACGTGTTAGGTCATCCATGGAATCTATTGTGGCTTTAAAGTCACGCCAGAAATCTTCCATCAATTTTTTCCAATTTAACTTTCCATCGGAAACGCGGTCCAAATCTTCTTCGAGTCGCGCGGTAAAGTTATATTCAACATAACGGTTGAAGAAACTTTCCAAAAAGGCAGAAACTATGCGGCCACGATCTTCCGGTACATAACGTCCTCGGTCTTTAACCACGTAATTTCTGTCTTGAAGTACCGATAAAATACTTGCGTAAGTAGATGGGCGCCCAATCCCCAATTCTTCCATTCGTTTAACGAGGCTTGCATCGGTAAAACGTGGTGGTGGTTGGGTGAAATGTTGTTCAGGCACTGTCTGTGTCGCGATTACAGGTTCACCACTTGCCATTGGAGGTAACAGCTTATTATCGTCATTATCATCACTTGATGACGCGCCATCACTACTATCATCACGGTCTTCACGATAAACCGATAGAAAGCCATCAAAAACGATGATGGATCCATTGGCGCGCAAGGTTACTTTTCCATCTTTATCGACAATATCGGCACTTGTTTTATCTAATTCAGCAGATTGCATCTGGCTGGCGATCGTCCGCTTCCAGATTAAGTCATAGAGTTTGCGTTGATCATCATCAAGAAAAGCTACCATATCTTCTGGTGTGCGCATCATTGAAGTTGGACGAATTGCTTCATGAGCTTCTTGTGCGTTAGCTGCCCTAGATTTATATTCCTTAGGCGTCGACGGCAAATAGCGGTCACCTTTAAGCGAGCTGATCGCACTGCGCACATCTTGGATGGCTTCTTGCCCAAGCTGCACACCGTCGGTACGCATATACGTAATCAGGCCGGTTGTTTCAGATCCAATGTTAATGCCTTCATAAAGTTTTTGTGCCACGCGCATTGTACGACTTGCCGCAAAACCGAGCTTGCGGCTTGCTTCTTGCTGAAGCGTAGAGGTAATAAAAGGTGGCTGTGGGTTACGGCGTGTTCGCTTTGTTTCAACAGTACCAACCTGCAAGTCAGATGACGTTACGGCTTCGACGGCGGCCAACGCCGCGGCTTCATTACCAAGGCTGAATTTATCAAGTTTCTGACCGTCAAGATGTGTCAGTCGTGCGGAAAATGTTTTGCCAAGTTCATTTTTGATGTTGGCGTCAATTGACCAGTATTCATCAGCCTTAAAAGCTTCTATTTCAGATTCGCGCTCACAAATCAATTTAAGCGCAACAGATTGAACACGTCCAGCCGAACGCGCGCCAGGTAATTTGCGCCACAGTACAGGTGAAATACTGAACCCCACCAAATAGTCAAGCGCACGACGTGCAAGGTAAGCTTCAACCAGTTCTGTATTGATCTGGCGCGGCTTAGTCATCGCTTCAAGAATAGCGTTTTTGGTAATCTCATTAAAGACCACACGTTCAACAGGCAATGTTCCCACCAATTTGGCTTCATCTAACACCTGATGCACATGCCATGAAATAGCCTCTCCCTCACGGTCAGGGTCAGTTGCAAGGATAAGACGTGTGGCGCCCTTGAGTGCTTTTTTCATTGATGAAATTGGGTCATTACTGGAAGGTGAGACCTGCCATTTCATTGAAAAACCATTTTCTGGGTCAACAGAGCCATCTTTTGGAGGAAGGTCACGAATATGACCGATGGATGCGATGACATGATAGTCCGCACCTAAATATTTATTGATGGTTTTCGCCTTAGCAGGGGACTCGACAATTACGACTTTCACTTTTCGCCTCTTCTAAAACAGCAAAACAATCAGAACTTAACAATGGACATCAGAATGGCTTAAGTCAAATGACACCCGACAGCGCGCTGAATTAATTATGTATTTATGGCGAATACACCTTCGTTACCCTATTCCCGAATAGGCGGATTAATTCCCCCGCCAACTCCATTTCAAGTAAAGCAGCATTCACCACTGAAGCAGACAAATGACACCGCCTGATCAATTCGTCAACCTCAGTTGCATCAAAACTTAATTGGCTTGAAATAATTTCGCGTGCGTTGCTAATGTCAACAGTATCAATATTTTTGCTGATTGTGACCGTCAATGGTGATGGTGTTTTCATTGTCATTTTTAATTCTGACTGAAGTACAATCTCCATAATATCATCAATATTTCGAATTAAATGAGCACCATCTTTGATTAAACTATTGCACCCGCTTGATCTTTCATCCATTGGGTTTCCTGGTATTGCCATGACATCACGGCCACGTTCATTAGCATCGCGCGCTGTAATTAATGAGCCTGAACGTAATGACGCTTCTACAACTATTGTGCCTAAAGACATTGAGGCAATAAGTCTATTTCGTATTGGAAATAATCTTGCAGTTGCAGCCATGCCAAAAGGCATTTCAGTGACTATTAATCCTTCTGCTGCAATTCTCTTGAACAAAGCTTCATTCTCTCTGGGATAAATCTGGTCGATGCCGCCAGCAGTCACCGCGACAGTGCCATGGGGTAAAGCGCCGTGGTGGCAAGCCGCATCAATACCACGTGCCAATCCAGAAACGACCACAAACCCACGACGTCCAATTTGGTCTGCTAGATTTTCACTGAAGGCTAATGCATTGAGCGAAGCATTTCGTGACCCTACCATCGCTAATGAGGATTTCTGCCCAAGATGGTGATGTCCGAGCATGGTTAGACAACCGGGTGCATCATCAAAATGAAACAATGCTTTTGGATAGTTTTCTTCACCTCTGACCACAATAAAGGCGCCAACCGATTCAGCTTTTTCGATCTCTGCTTCAATACTTGCCTTGCTGGCAATCTTATTTTTAACGCCACTACGTTGAGTTAAGTCTGGTAATGCATCAAGCGCGTTAATCGCATTGCCATATCTATTTAATAAAATAGAAAATGTTACAGGTCCGATATTTTTGGTCCTGATCATCCGGAGGCGGGCAAGTTTTTCTTCATATTCCATGCAGAAGAATATAAAAAAGAAAGGTTAATAAATAGTTAATGAAAAATCGTTTAAGTATAAATAGCACCATTTAATAGGATGGTGCCCACAACAATTATTTCCCAATTTTTGGCTCAAGGCCGCGTATCAAGCGGCTTATGTTTTCACGATGCCGCCATATAGAAATGCTGGCAATAACAACGCTAGCAGCGGTGAAAGCGTGTTGATGACCATGTTCTGTGAAGGTAAATATTAAAATAGGTGCGGCCAGATAGGCCGTCATAGCCGCAAGGGAAGATATCCGGAAAATAGCAGCCGTACATAGCCATATTCCAATAATTGCAAGCCCTACAAGAGGGTTGAGTGCTGCGATAACGCCAATACCAGTTGCAACTCCCTTGCCGCCTTTAAAGCCAAGCCAAACAGGATAGCAATGCCCAATGACGGCTGCCCCTGCCGCAATCGCGATTAACACGGGATCTGCCATAAACATTGCGGTGATCACAACGGCAATTCCACCTTTGCCAATGTCAAGGATCAGCGTTAAGGCTGCCGCAAATTTATTGCCGGTTCTGAGAACATTCGTTGCCCCAATATTGCCGCTGCCAATTTTGCGTAAGTCACCAAGACCCATGATGCGGGTGATTACTAATCCAAATGGAATTGATGACAACAAATATGCCCCAATAAAGGCAATTCCCACGGCAATATAAAATGATGACATCATGAACTCACTTTTAAAAAGAAGGTTTATTCAGGTGCGTAAACCATCTCACCACCAATCCAAGTAGATAAGACTTTACCTTCAACTGGTTGACCTTCAAATGGTGTGCTATGCGACAGGCTTTGGAAATTCGCACCACGAACCTGCCAACCACGTTCAGGATCAATGATGACAACATCAGCAGTGGAGCCTGTGGTGATTGTTCCGCCGGGAATATCAAGCAATAGGGCAGGTGTCGTTGACGCCATCTCAATAGCCCGCATTAACGTGATTAGACCTTGATGATAAAGAGAAACAACCATTGGTAGCAGTGTTTCTAATCCTGAATACCCGCAAGCCGCTACCCCAAAAGGAAGAAGTTTTGAGTCACGATCTTGAGGCGCGTGGTCACTGGCAATCACATCGATAGTCCCATCAGCAATAGCATCAAGTATCGCTTGACGATCTATTTCCTCACGCAAAGGTGGGGACAGACGAAAACGAGTGTCATATTGCATCACTGCAACATCATTGAGCATATAATAAGGTGGGGCTGTATCACAGGTAACTGGCAATCCTTCTGCCTTCGCCGCACGGATTAGGCCAACGCCACGTGCTGTTGATATATGCGCAACGTGGTAACGGACACCGGTGAGTCTAACAAGGCTAAGATCACGGGCAATCATAATTTCTTCAGCTTCTGCTGGAATGCCTTTTAATCCAAGGCGTGTCGAATTTTCACCTTCATGCATTTCACCACCTTCAGCTAGCGAAATATCTTCTGCATGCTGAATAACTGGCTTATCAAGCATTGCTGCGTAATCCATGATACGGCGCATGATCAAGCTATCAGAAATTGGTTTGATACCATTGGTGAAACCAACCGCACCTGCCTCAGCCAATAACCCAAGTTCAGCCATTGCGACATCATTAAGGTCTTTGGTGGCAGCACCATAAGCATAAATATGAGGTTTAGGTGCTTCATCCATTTGCGCAGGTTTAATCAAGGCAGAAAGACTGTCTGGATTATCAAGAATTGGATTGGTATTCGGCAGACAGATCATAGACGTGATCCCACCTGCAGCAGCCGAATTGGCAAGACTATTTGAGCTTTCTTGATGGGCAAAGCCAGGCGTACGCGATTGCACACGCATATCAACAAGACCAGGTATCAATACCCCACGGTCAGATTTGATGATTGTTGCATCACTAGGTGCAGGTCCAATATCTTGTGGTGTGCCAATCGCAGTTATAGTGCCGTTTTCTACGATCATGGTAGAAACACCATCACGTCCAGCAGCAGGGTCAATCATATGGATTTGTTCAAAAACTGTTTTGGTCATGATGTTGCCTCTTGCATCATGCGTTTTGTGCCTGCAACGGCCTCAAGGCATGCCATCCGAACAGCAACACCCATATCAACTTGCATGGTGATTAAGCTTTTCTCATGATCATCAGCAAGTGAGCTATCAATCTCAACGCCTCTATTCATCGGGCCGGGATGCATGATCAGTGCATTAGGTGCCGCAGCTGTCAGCTTTTCTGCATTAAGGCCAAAGAGATGAAAAAATTCGCGCTGTGATGGTGTTTCCGTCCCCTGCATCCGTTCAGTCTGAAGGCGAAGCAACATTACAATATCAACGCCATGAATGCCTTCCATCATGTCATGATGGGTGCTTACCCCCATTTCCTCGATGCCTTTTGGCAAGAGTGTTGATGGGCTAACAAGCCTGATTTCAGCGCCAAGTGTAGCTAAGAGATGAATGTTAGAACGGGCAACGCGGCTATTGGCAATATCACCACAAATCGCAATTTTTAGACCTGCAATTTCACCAAGACGACGTTTGATCGTTAATGCATCAAGTAAAGCCTGGGTAGGGTGTTCATGACGGCCATCACCTGCATTGACCACAGCGGCGTCAACATGACGTGATAAAAGAAGGCTTGCGCCAGAATTTTGATGCCGCATCACTAGGATGTCAGGATGCATAGCATTTAAAGTGACGGCAGTATCTAAAAGGCTTTCACCTTTTTTGATAGATGACGTCGACACAGGCACGTTCACAACAGATGCACCTATCTTACGCGCAGCAAGATCAAAAGATACACGTGTCCGTGTAGAATTCTCAAAAAATAGGTTAAAGGCTGTCATACCTTTAAGGTGAGGCAATGTCTCATTAGACGGTAATTCTGCAAATTGATTGGCACGGTCTAATAAGCCTTCAATGATCGGGCGTGACATACCTTCAATACCCAACAAATGTTGGCTATTTAATTTTGCAAATAATTGGGGGTCACGTGCTGACTGACGGAGCTTTTCCTGATCAGCAGATAAAGGCATAGAATTGCTTGATCGCGATGACATGAGCATCCTTATAATATTATACGTCCATTAGGTCTAGTGCTGATTGCAAAATCCATGTTGCAGCAAGAGCGTCCCGGCGGTCATGGCGTTTTGCGCGTGATAGATCAGCATCTACCATGCTTCGCTCAACTGCTTTTGTTGAAAGGCGTTCATCTTGAAAGAATACCGGCATATCTTTCACCCTCATCATAGCATAGGTGAAATCGCGGATAGAATCGCATCTTGGTCCTGCTGTGCCATCCATATTAAGGGGCCAGCCAATAACCATGCCGCCAATATTGGCTTCTTCTTCAACCAGCGCGAATAGCTTTTCCATATCAATAGTGAATTTTTGCCGCCATAAAATCGAATGTGGTGTAGCGACTTTCCAATCCATATCGCAGGTAGCAAGACCTATTGTTTTCTTTCCAACATCAAGGCCTATTAATCTTTTCTGTGGTCCCACATCAACTTTGAATGTGTCAATCTTGCATACAGGCATATCTGGTGCTATCTACTCAACATTAACTTGTCCCCATTATGCATAGAGCAAACGGTCATGTCTGTCGATAAAACTACTGTATCCCGTGTTGCCCGTCTGGCGCGAATTCATATCGATGAAGATCGACTTGAGCCAATGGCAGCAGAACTTTCCTCAATCATGAGCTGGATTGAACAGCTGAATGAGGTAAATACTGATAATATTGAACCCTTAGCCAGCGTTACTGGTCACGCGTTGCCGTTACGTGATGATGTCGTCACAGATGGTGAGATTTCAGATAAAGTCACTGCGAATGCACCTGAAAGCACATCTGGCTTTTTTGTCGTGCCTAAAGTGGTTGAATAGGGGTTAATGATGACTGATTTACTTAAGTTAAACGCCGCAGAAGCGCGTAAGGCCCTTGATAATAAAGATTTCACTGCGGTGGAATTAACCCAAGCATATCTAAATGCTGCTGACGCAACATCTGGTCTTAATGCCTATACCGAAGTGACGCCTGAAAAGGCATTGGCCATGGCAAAGGAAAGTGATGAACGCTTACAGCAAGGTGCTGGCGGTATGCTTGAAGGTCTGCCTATTGGCGTTAAAGACTTATTTTGTACCGAAGGTGTTGAGACAACGGCCTGTTCTAATATTCTTAATGGATATACCCCTGTTTACGAGTCTACTGTCACCCAAAACCTTTGGCAGGATGGCGCCGTAATGCTGGGCAAACTCAATTGTGATGAATTTGCCATGGGTTCCGCAAACGAAACATCTGCGCGCGGTTCGGTGGCCTCACCTTGGCGCCCAGATGGTGATGATAAAGATTATGCTCCTGGTGGGTCCTCTGGCGGATCTGCAGCATCCGTTGCTGCCCGTTCATCCATAATGGCTACTGGCACTGATACAGGTGGCTCTATCCGCCAACCTGCCGCCTTTTGTGGTGTGGTTGGGCTTAAGCCAACCTATGGCCGTTGTTCACGCCGCGGCATCGTGGCTTTTGCGTCATCGCTAGACCAAGCAGGGCCAATTGCACGTACCGTAGAAGATAGCGCAATGATGCTGCAATCTATGGTCAGTCATGATCCGGGAGATTCGACATCTGTTGCAGAGCCTATGGGAAATCTGCAGGCTGAGTTGAATGCTGGCGTTAAAGGTATGAAAATTGGCATCCCTAGTGAATACACTATGGATGGCATGGATACAGAAATTGTCGCTCAATGGGAAGCTGGTCGTAAATGGCTTGAAGATGCCGGCGCGACTTGTGTTGAAGTGTCATTGCCGCATACCCAATATGCGTTGCCCACCTATTATATCGTGGCACCTGCAGAAGCATCATCTAACCTTGCACGCTATGATGGCGTGCGGTATGGCCGCCGCGTGGACGGCACATCATTAGATGATATGTATGCCAAAACACGTGCTGCCGGATTTGGTGATGAAGTCACACGCCGTATTCTTATTGGCACTTATGTGTTATCAGCGGGTTATTATGATGCCTACTATCTTAAGGCACAAAAAACACGCCGTTTGATTCAAAATGACTTCGTGTCAGCGTTTGAAAATGTGGACGCATTATTGACCCCAGCTACGCCATCTGCTGCCTTCCCTCTAGGTCAAAAGGATGTTGATCCAGTAACAATGTATTTAAACGATGTCTTTACTGTTCCGGCAAGCTTGGCAGGTGTCCCTGCAATGAGTGTCCCATCAGGACTTTCAAAAAATGGTATGCCGCTTGGTCTACAGCTTATCGCCCCGTCATTCCGGGAAGATACGTTGGTCAAAGCTGGTCGTGTCTTGGAACAAGCTGCTGAATTTTCTGCAACCGCAAGCCGTGCGGCAGGAGTGTAACAATGACAGAAGAAAATAAAAATTTAGTCGAAGGTCGTACAGGTCTTTGGGAAGTTGTCATTGGTCTTGAAGTGCATGCGCAAGTAACAAGTGCATCAAAGCTGTTCTCTGGGTCATCGGCGTCATTTGGTGCAGGCCCTAATGAGCATGTGTCACTGGTTGATGCTGCAATGCCTGGAATGTTGCCAGTGATCAATAAATTCTGTGTTGAACAAGCTGTTAGAACTGGCCTTGGGCTTAATGCAGAAGTGAACCTCTTCAGCGTTTTTGACCGGAAGAATTATTTCTATGCTGATTTGCCGCAAGGCTATCAAATTAGCCAGTATAAGCAGCCAATCATTGGGGAAGGTGAGATAACCATCGACCTCAAGGACGGGACAAGCCGCACAATTGGGATTGAGCGACTGCATTTGGAACAAGATGCCGGTAAATCTATGCATGATCAGCATCCGTCAAAATCATATATCGACCTGAACCGTTCGGGCGTTGCCTTGATGGAGATCGTTTCACGTCCAGATATGCGTTCCGCAGAAGAAGCTGGCGCATATGTGTCCAAGCTTCGTTCAATTCTTCGTTTTCTTGGCACTTGTGATGGCAACATGGAAGAGGGATCAATGCGCGCGGATGTTAATGTGTCAGTGCGTCGCCCCGGTGATGAGTTAGGTACCCGGACTGAAACCAAAAACCTCAACTCCATTCGCTTTATTGGCCAGGCGATCAATGCGGAAGTTGCACGTCAGATCGAAGTGCTGGAAGATGGTGGGCAGATTGACCAAGAAACCCGCCTGTTTGATACATCAACTGGTACAACACGTTCCATGCGCTCTAAAGAAGACGCCCATGATTACCGTTATTTTCCTGATCCAGACCTCCTGCCACTTGTGCTGGACCAAGATTGGGTCAATAGCCTCAAGCAAGATCTCCCAGAGCTGCCTGATGCGCTTAAGGCGCGTTTGATTGACCAATATGGCTTGACACCATATGACGCTACCGTGATTTCAGAAGATCTGGAAACAGCAGCGTTTTACGAAAACGTTGCCGCTGGTCGTGATGCTAAATTGGCCGCGAACTGGATGACGGTTGAGCTGTTTGGGGCGCTTAATAAAATGGGTAAAGATTTGGCCAATAGCCCAATCTCTCCTGACCAATTAGGTGCGCTTGTTGGCCTGATTGGAGATGGGACAATTTCTGGCCGTATCGCCAAAGACGTTTTTGCCGAAATGATTGAAAACGGCGGTGACCCGGAAGCCATCATTGAAGAAAAAGGCCTTAAGCAAGTCTCGGACACCGGCGCTATTGAAACCATGATTGATGAGGTTATTGCCGCCAACCAAGATAAGGTTGATGAATATCGCGGTGGTAAGGATAAGCTGTTTGGCTTCTTTGTTGGTCAGGTGATGAAAGCTTCGAAAGGCCAAGCTAATCCAGGCATGGTAAACCAAATGTTGAAAGCTAAGCTGGACGGTTAAGCGCCGTCCCGCAGCAAAATATTAGGAAGATCAGCCACACTGGCCAACACGGCATCGGTGCGGGGGATAAAATCTGGCTGGATAGGTGCATTATCGGCAATGGTGATAAAGCCCTTATACCCAGCGGCATAGGCCGCCAGATAATCAGTGGCAGTATCACCCACCATGATGGCGGCATCCGGTGTGATGCCGGTTGCGGTGCAGGCGTGCAGCAGGCCGCCGCCTTCGGGTTTGCGGCCATAACCGCTATCTGCACAGATGATGACATCAAACATCTCTTTGATCTCAAGGTCTTCCAAGTTGATCAATGCACTTGCGGTGTTGTCATTGGTGGCAACACCTAATTTAAAACCTGCATTTTTGAGCGTTGCCATACCATCTTTAACCGCACCTTTGGCCACGGTGGCACCGCGCGCAGTTTCCATCACGATCTGGTTAATATCAGCACGGTAACTTTCGATATCCTCAAAAATAGGGATAAGCTTTGGCTCACGCTCTGCCCAAACATCACGCATATTGGCGAATGTGCCTGCCGCAAAGAGGCTGTTTTCACGTATCTCACCACCTGAAGGATGGTCTGGAATCAGATCAACCCCGACAAGGGCCAACAATTCTTCCTTGCTGGTTGATTGTGCACATTTGTCTTCAAGATAGGCACCCATGGCAATAACAACGGGCATCCAAGTTGCGTTCAGGTCCAGCAACACGCCATCTTTATCGAAAACAATCAACGTGTCTTCTGGTGCCGTGCCAGTAATAGGGCAAAACATAAAAGACATCATTTATACTCCAGCGTGGCACGGTTATACGGAATTGTTTTAACATAAAAACAGCGACATGCATGTGTATTAAATACCATATCGGCCAGTGGCCAAAAAATCTGCCAAAACAGATGAATGACGGTTTGACAAGCCAAACATGAGGGTGTAATCACAATCTTGCATACGTCGTGGGGTCTTTATGTAAGTCCCATACCCACTTTTTGCGGAGGGGTGGCCGAGTGGCTGAAGGCGGCGGTTTGCTAAATCGTTAAGGGAGGAAACTCCCTTCGGGGGTTCGAATCCCTTCCCCTCCGCCATTTTCTCGATATAAAATGAATTTAATAAAAGCGTCGGCATGTAGGCCATGAGCTAGCGTGCCATGTGGTTCATTTGGAAAAATTAATTCAACACGTTTAGGATTGCGTTAGTTTTAATTTCTTCAATATGTCCAGTCGAAACAATTAATTCCCTTACTTCGGATATTTGCTCCATTTTCTGTGCTTCTATTAAAACCTGCATATCCCAATGCCCAGTCAATGCCCACATCCCCTCAATATTTTTGTACGTTGAGAGTATTTTTGAAAGCTTGAAACAATCATTGCCAGCAGAAAACCGAATATTTAAAAAGGCACGCACCCCTGCCTTTAGATCATGTTCAGCGTCTTGGTTTTCGTTGTGAGATGTGATGATCGTATAACTGACTATTTGATTAGTATATTCAAGTCTTTCTATACGTTTCCTTAGTGCTTGGCGGGATATTCCAAGTTGAGATGATAAATCACCCCACCCAATACGACCATTTTTTTTAAGCGTTGCAAGTATTTCACGATTTATCAGATCCATGTTTACGTTTCTCGCATTTCATCACCAATAGTTGGCTTAAATTGCAGATTTGCAACCTATGCGAAGCCAATATTAATGATCACAATCAATTAGTTTTAAAAGTAAAAAAGACTAAAATGAAGAGAGCAAAATAATGATCAAATCATTCTTCGATAAAGCTCAGTTAACTTTTACATTTGATGAAGCGAGCTGGCAACGCATTGTTTTTAATGAATTTGAAGCAACGTTACTTAATGATGTCAGGCCCTTTCCCTGCGTTTTTGGATTCACAGGTCTTCAGTTGAACCAGTTGAGGTATGCATTCATAGAGGATGAACGTCATGGTTCCATTGCAATGGATTCAGGGGCCACATATATAATAGCCTTTGAACGTGATGTTGTTCAGTATGACTAATTTAAAACAATCACTTACCTTGTTTAAAGGTACTGGATTAATGTTAAATATTGTCATTGGTGCAGGGTTATTGACGCTGCCAGGATTAGTGGTTGAAGTATCTGGCCAACAGGCAATTTGGTCATGGATATTATGTTCAATTTTAGCTGTTCCGCTTTTGATCGTTTTTATTGTGATGGGCCACCGTTATCCAAATGCAGGTGGAATTGCGAATTTTGCAAAAATGGGTTTTGGAGAAGTTGGTTACATCATTTGTTCATTAATTTTTTTGGGTGCAGTTGTATTTGGGTTGCCGGCTATTGCGTTGACAGGAGGCTACTATCTCTCAGAAATAATAGGAATATCTCCTAACCTAATCGCAATTTTATTTGTTCTTCTTGCAACTTTAGCACTTCAATTTTCACCTGAAATTGGCGGTCGCCTTTCGACAATGATTGCGACATTGATACTTGTAATATTACTGACGCTGTTAGTAATAGGCCTGAACAGTATTGAGTGGGAAACTATTGATAGTAAAATTGTCCCAATAACAGACATTGATATCGATATATTATTTACACCAATTTTAATGATTTTTTTTGCGTTTACTGGTTGGGAAGTTGCTTCGGGTCTCTCGGAAGAATTTAAAAACCCAAAGAAAGATTTCAAACTCGCAATGATATTATCATTTTCCACCGCAACATTTTTATATCTTTCCATCGCATTCATTATTCAATCTGTCGAAATAAACCAAAAATATGAAGCTGCTTTTATAAGCGTTATAGAAGGCAGGTTGGGTATATTTGGTGGTTTACTGATCACGATAATCGTTACGCTAATAATATTTGCTAATCTATTGGGCGCTATTTGGGCAGTTTCAAGATTGGTTTTTTCGTTAAGTCGAGAGAAGTATCTTCCTATTTGCCTTAATGTGAACGCTAAAGGTACGCCCGCATCTTCAATTATTATCACCGCTGTTGCTCTTTTGATTGTGTTGAGTGCTGATGCAATTAACCTGATTGATATCCGCGATATGCTTGCAATTGCAGGGTTGAATTTTCTTATTCTTTATGGTGTAACAGGCGTTGTCCTCTTTAGGATCACACGAAGCATAGGTGAGCGACTGATCGCATTTCTTGCAATCATCATTAGTCTTGGGATTTGTTTTCTGGAAGGCTCAACCATAGCCTACCCAATTGGTCTTGCTATTGTGGGGGCACTCATAAATTTTATGAGGACTCCAAATTTACAAACCTAATATGATTTGTCACGCTTCACTGCGCCAATGGAGTTGATCTGCATAATCAATCTCATTTTATCAGGATAGACTAATACCTCAATCTTCCACCCGCATCGTATAATGCAGCAGCTTGCCGTCGAAATACTTTTCAAAAAACTCAGGCAGTAAATCACGGCTTTCATATCGTGCAGGGCTATCAAGGGCTTTTGCCATATCGGCTTGATCTTCATACGTCACGGCAAGGGTAAGAGGGATAATATCCCCTGAAGGGTCATTCGCCTCGGCCCAGAGTAATTCCACTTTTGCCGCGCCATCGAATTGCCGCCAAAGTGGCGCAAGTTTTTCATGCACATATGCATGCATAGCGTCTTCCATGCCAGGGCGCGGCTGGCCCACAAACATTGCGTATCGGCGGAGCATATTTCTTAACCCCCGCGATGCTTAAAGCTGTCACGCCGGAAGCTGTAAAGTGCAGCAGGGTCAACCGCAACATCTATGACTGCAGGTTTATTAGCGGCAAGTGCGGCCTCCAATGCTGGTCCGAAATCAGTGGTATTTTCAACTTTATATCCTGCAGCACCATAAAGTTCTGCCAACTTGTCAAAAGGCGGTGATGAGATATCCGCACCAATGTAACGGCCATTAAAGAAGTCACGCTGATAGGCTTTCTCTGCCCCCCAACAGCCATTATTCATCACCACCGTCACGGTGTTGATATTATGATCAACTGCAGTTGACAGTTCTGACAAGGTCATGCCGAAACCGCCATCACCCATCAAGCTGATGACTGGGCGTTCTGGGCAAGCTAGTTTTGCACCAAGCCCACATGCAAATGAGAACCCCACTAAACCAAAATCAAGTGGGGTGAAGAGTGACCGTGGCCCCCCATAGTTAAGTGCATCTGTAGCCTGCAGGCATAACGTGCCAGCATCCATGGTGATGATCGCATTTTCAGGGAAGATATCACGCATGGCTTTAAACAGGCCGGAAGGTTGTATCGGGGTTGACATGTCAGCAGCGCCATCACGTGCGGTTAGAAAGTCCTTTCGTTCTTTCATGTAAGTGCTTGCCCATGCATCTGCGGTGTTGCGATCTGCCATGGAATTTAGATGTGCCGTCATTGCCCGTGCAGCTGCTGGTGCATCTGCCCAAATTGCCATGGTGACAGGGAAGTAGCGGCCAAGTGCAGTTGGTTCAAGCTCGATCTGGATAATTTCAGCATCAACATTGATGTTATCGTAGCTATAAAAAGTTGAATTAAAGCCAAGCCGTGTGCCAAGAGCGAGGATGACATCAGCTTCTTTGACAAGACGCGAGGCTACGGGGTTCCCTCGCGGCCCCATTTGCCCTGCATTTAAAGGATGACCAAAGGGAATAGCATCACCATGCCCAGGTGATGTGACAAGAGGGGCATTCAAGGCTTCTGCTAGCGCTATTGCATCTTCATGGGCCATTGTATTTTTAATGCCGCCTCCGCAGACGATCACCGGCTGTGATGCATGAGCTAATTTTTCTGCGGCAGCGTTAATCATATCAGCTTGTGGGGCAGGGCGTGAATGATTGCGATATGCTGCAGGTTTTTGCATCACTGGAAATTCGGCTTGTGCGGCCAATACATCACGCGGCAAATTAATATGGACAGGACCAGTGCGCGGGCTTAATGCGGTGCGAAAGCCTTCACGAATAATTTCAGGCACACGGTCAGCTGAAGGCACTGTCCATGTTTTCTTCGTGATGGGGGTGAAGAGTGATTGTTGATCAACTTCTTGGAACGCGTCACGATATACATGCTGGGTTGATAGCGCTCCTGCCAGCGAGATCACAGGGGAAAATGCAGCTTTTGCTTGTGTGAGGCCGGTCACAAGATTTGTCGTTCCAGGTCCATTTTGCCCGGCAAGAATGACCCCGGCCTTTCCGCTTGCACTTGCATAACCATCTGCCATATGTGC